>JAYEFK010000211.1:0-14332 GCA_034658575.1 Methanobacteriota archaeon | reverse complement strand
CTTGACAACCAGACGCAGAACATGCTTCGGGACGAGCTAAAGAGGATCCACCACGAGGCAGGGCTCACGACGATCCATGTCACGCATGACCAGAACGAGGCGATGATGCTTGCTGACGGGATCGCGGTGATGATCCGGGGGCGGATCGTGCAGACAGGAACGCCTGAAGAGATATTCAATTCGCCTGCGGATGCCGAGATCGCCGAGTTTGTCGGCACCGAGAACATCCTTGCAGGGATCGTCGCCTCGAACGAGGGCGGGCTTGCCACGATCGAGGTTGGGGCGCATGTTGTGGAGGCGGTTTCCGGTTACAGCGCGGGCGAACACGTACGCGTCTGCCTGCGTCCCGAGGATGTTGCGGTATCCGTTGGGGCTGTGGCTTCCGAGATCGAGCGCGGGGACCGTGATCACCGCGAGAGCAGTGTGAGAAACGCATTTCACGGGACGGTTACGCAGATGACGCCGTACGGAGCACTGGCACGCGTCAAGATCGACTGCGGGGTCACCGTCGTTGCGCTGATTACGAAGCAATCCGCGGCGGCGATGGGGCTTACTGCGGGCAGTCCGGTCTGTGTGTCGTTTAAGGCGGCTGCTATGCATGTGATCGGGTGAGGGGGCAGACACCCGGATGACCAACCGCGGAACTCCCGGGCACCGGATGATGCTTGGTTATATTACATGCAAGACCTCGGTGCAGCCGGATCGGATGAGCTTAAGCGCGCTATTTTCGGAGCAAGTCGAGTGAAAACTGGGTAATGTTCTAATTTAAGATAGTTAATTGGAAATAGAAAAATTCGTGCCATGTCCACAGGTGATCTGCCGATCCTTCCAACATTGCGGAGGAAGTTCTTCTTTTGAACTCGTTTATGAAATTCCAATAGAATTGAAACACTTGGAGCGAACATTTTAGCATCCGCTTCTGTTTTGAGAAACACTTTGTCTTCCGCACCAGCCTACCAATCCGTTCCCTTAGTATCCCGTTGTAGTTCTCGACGTCGGTGGTTTCTATATCACCGAGATCCGGGTTGCCATATATTATCCTTTTCTCTTTGCGGACGACTCGCCCGTTCTCCCTGATCTTTACAAGTTGCCCATACTCGGGTACAGGCATCTGCACAATACTCTGGCAAAACATAAGTATAGTCGTCGTTTCCATCGGTGAACATCTCCATTTTGGTCTGCGGAGACGGCTGCTCCGTCCTTTCAAATACTTTCTTCATCATCCGCCTACAACTCTCTTGAGTCCGTTTTCCGTGCGAGTTTGTCATCAGCAGATCAACACCGACCCTTTCGACAGACTTATGCGAGCCCACGCGGGCGGAAACCTGCACCATTATGTACGCCTGCGCACACATAACCAACCATGACCTGCCTGATCTTCGATCCATTCATGGGCGCATCCGGGGACATGATCATCGCGTCCTTAATCGATCTCGGAGCCGATCCCGCGCATATCAAAGAGATTATGGAATCAGTAGCACCAGTCACCGTGGATGTCAGCAGGACGACGAAGAACGGAATCTCTGCAACCCGTGTCCGCGTGTCAGAGATTGCTGACAAATCCGAAACCAGCACATATCACGAAATCGCAAGCGATATCAGGTCATCAGGATTGCCAGATCCCCTCATCAGAGACGCTCTCGCCATCTTCAGCCGCATCGCCGCAGCAGAATCGAGGGTTCATGGTGTGGGCGAAGACGAACTTCATCTCCACGAACTCGGGCAGGCAGATGCCATAGCAGATGTGGCAGGCGCATCTGCTGCGATCCACGATCTCGCGCCTTCTCATGTATTCTGCGCCCGGATCGTTGCAGGCAGAGGGTTTGTGGATATTGCGCACGGAAGATGCCCTGTGCCAGCACCAGCCACACTTGCAATCCTCGCAGGTTCCAAGCTCTCGTGGGAGTACGGTAGCATCGAGCACGAATTGCTGACCCCAACCGGTGCTGCGATACTCGCGCATCTAACAGATCGGGCAGAACCCGGTGGTAGTGGGGACAGTGGTAGTGGTGGCGGATGCGTCACAACCGGTATCGGGTACGGAGCAGGGAATGCAGATCTTGAAATTCCAAACGTGCTGCGCGTCATCCGGTGCGAAGATGAGCGCGGCGGTCGGGGACCGGAGCAGGATCGTGTTCAGGATCATGTCCGGAGCCGGGGTGCGGATGCAAATACGGGCTGGGACCGGGACGCGTCCCTCTGGAGGGACGGCGTGGATGTGCTCGAGACATCGGTCGATGACGTGACCGGCGAGGTGCTCGGAAACCTGATCGATGAACTGATGGCGATGGGTGCTTGTGACGCGATCGTGATCCCTGCGACGATGAAGAAAGGGCGGAGCGGGCATCTGATCCAGGTGATCGTAAAACCAGGAGACTCGGCACGGATCGCACGCAGGATCATCGAGGAGACCGGTTCGCTTGGCGTGCGGATCTCCACCACCAGGCACAGGTTGATCGCAAAGCGGAAGATGGAGCCGGTCAGGATCGAGATCGACGGCACGGAGTGGGATGCCGCGGTCAAGATAGCGACCGATGAAGACGGCTGCATCCTTTCCATATCAGCCGAGTTTGAGGATGCGAAGACGATTGCGCAGAAGACGGGCGTGCCTGTGCGCGAGGTGATGCGCAGGATCGTGGATCTTGCATGGGCAGCGAAGTGAAGGAGCAGGAGATTGGGTGTGATAAGCCCATGCCATCAGGAAACACTTAAATCAAGTACGCTGTAACATAGAACCAACATGGCACGAATGTATTCACGACGGAAAGGAAAATCAGGATCAACAAGACCCTACCGGAAGGAAAGTCCGCCATGGGTCGACATGGGTGCAGAGGAGCTTGAGCAGATCATCATCGACCTGTGGAAGCAGGATAAATCTACAAGCGAGATCGGGATGATCCTGAGGGACCGGTATGGAATCCCGAACGCCACATTGATCACGCAGAAAAAGATCATGCAGACAGTTTCGGATCACGACATGGCGCCGAACGTTCCTGAGGGGATGCGGAACCTCATCGTAAAATCGCTTCGATTACGCACGCATCTCGCTGAAAATAAAAAAGACATTCATAACAAGCGTGCGCTGCAACTGACAGAATCCAAGATACGGAGACTTGTGAAGTACTATCGCAGAACAGGTGCGCTTCCCCGGGATTGGGTGTACCGGGCAGATACTGCAGAGATGCTGATCACACGGTAATCGAATGGTAATCTACAAAAATTACGACGATCTTCCAAAGATAGAGCTTCCTCTTGGGCAGGAGCTATTCATCAGCGACAGCACGATCCGGGACGGCTCGCAGATGCCGGGCATTGTGATGAAACAGAGGCACAAACTCAAGATCTACGAATTTTTACACGAGATAGGGATTGAGACACTGGAGACGTTTGTGTTCCAGAAGCGGGATCGGGATGCCATCAAAGCCATGCAGGATATCGGATACGAGTGCCCTGAGATCACTGGATGGGCGCGTGCTCTGCCTTCTGACATCGATTTCGTGCTTGATGTGGATGGTATTGCCGAGACCGGAATGCTGATGTCGGTCTCTGATTCGCACATCTTTGATAAGATGCAACTTAACAGTCGGGAGGCGGCGAGCGAACGGTATCTGGATGCACTCCAGTATGCGGTCGATCACGGGCTGCGCACCCGCGCACATCTCGAGGACGTGACCCGTGCCGATATGCAGGGTTTTGTGTATCCGCTGGTTAAGGAGATCCTCGCTATCGATCCGGATTGCATAGTCAGAATATGCGACACGCTCGGTTTTGCGGTTCCGTTCGCAGATGCATGCGAACCGTACAGCATCCCGAAGATCGTATCGACATTCAGGGAACTCGGCGTAAAGAACATCGAGACACATATCCATGATGATTTTGGGCTCAGCGTCTCGTCATCACTTGCAGGATTCTGGTATGGTGCGAACTGGTCGAGTCTGACGTTTCTCGGGATCGGGGAGCGGAGCGGAAACACGGAACTCGAGAAGATCCTGCTATTTCTCATAAGGCGGGTCGGGGGATTCGAGAAATACGACCTCTCCTGCATAGTAGAGTTTGCAGAGTATATGGAACACCACATAGGGATCAGGATACCGAGAAACAAGGCGATCGTTGGCAGGAACGTCTTCGTGCACGAGAGCGGGATACACACCGCCGGTGTAATCAAAAATCCGTTCACGTACGAACCGTATCCTCCCGAGATCCTCGGTGCGGAGCGTCAACTCTTGATCGGGGACTCATCCGGCAGGGAGGTAGTCCGGCACAAGGTCGAGGAAGCGCTCCGTGAACTGATGCAGGTGAAGGTCAGCATCGAGAAGAACGATCCGAGAATCGTGGAGATCCAGAAGGACATTCAACAGCTGTACGACGAGGAAGAGCGTGTTTCATGCATCTCAGATGAGGAACTGACACGGTATGTCGAGAAGTATTTCATGCTCGCCATGATCGTGGATGGCGAAGAAGTGCACGATATCGAGGAGGAGTAATGCCCCTGACCCGGATTCAGGGTTTCTTCCCGCCCATCAAAATGGTCTAACACCCCGAACGCGTGTAAGAGCCTCTGGACTCCGGACTACCCCCACTCAAGCCCGAGTTTCTCCATCACCTTCTCAGGAGTGGATTCATAAGCGTGGATGATCGTTGCTATCGCCTTGAAATCATTGATCTTGTTATCGATCAGGTATTCGAGAACCTTCTGTCGGCGCACCAGTTCCGCTTTTAATTCATGAGTGGTCCAGCCACGCCTCGTCTCTATGTCCTTGAGCGCCTTTGACTCACCGACACGTTCGATCACGTCATTCATAGGATTCCACACAAAGACATCGTTCGTCCTGATGTTTTTCGTGGATGGATCGATGTCAGTGATCTCCACAATCTTTGTGGACCTGCGGGTACGCTGCCCTTTCACGTATATCTGCGCCTGGATACTTATGATATCGAGAGCCTGGATTATCGTTCTCTGCACACTAATTGGGGGATTCTCGAGACGGTGTATCGCTGATGCGACAGAATCGGCATGCATCGTCGAGAACGTTGTGTGTCCTGTGCTCATCGCCTGGAACAGTGTGAGTGCCTCCTTGCCCCTGACCTCGCCGACCAGCAGATGCTCGGGGCGCTGCCTGAGCGCGGCTTTGAGGAGGTCGTACATATCGATCGCACCGCGCTCATCAGCGGTGAACGCATCCCTCGTCACTCCTGGAATCCAGTTCGGATGCGGGAGTTGCAGTTCTCGTGTATCTTCAAGCGTCACGATCTTTGCCCTCTCTGGCATAAAGAGCGACACCGCATTGAGCGATGACGTCTTCCCGGACGCTGTTCCGCCTGCAAAGATCAAACTATTGTTGTTCTCAATGCATAGCCAGAGATAAGCCATATTTTCGGATGAAAACGTCTTCCAGTTGATCAGATCGACTGGCGTTAATGGAACGTCCTTGAACTTCCGTATCGTAAACGTGCTGCCATGTGCTGTCACTGCTGTTCCAAGCGTCATCTGGATTCTTGAGCCGTCCGGCATCGCAGCATCGACCATCGGCTCTGTTATTGAGATGTGCTTGCCGCTCTGCTGTGCAAGTCTGATGATGAACGAATCCAGTTCATCCTCTCCGAAGATGACCGACGTAGGGATATTCAAATATTTTTTATGATATAAATAAATTGAAATATCAAATCCGTTACATGATATATCCTCGATGGTGCTGTCATGCATCAGCGCATCGAGTTTTCCGAACTTGATAAAATCTCTGACGGTATAATACAGTATCTTTTCAAGCGTCGGGACATCTACATCGATCGCATAGTCGCGCACGATCAACCTAACATTCTTAACAAGAACCTCTTCCTTATCCTCCTCTCTTTCGATATTCTCTACCAAAAGCGCATCCCTGAGCCGGGATCGGATCTCTTCGAGAGAATCTCCCTCGAATGCACTCAGATGCGGCTCAACCACCTGATACCACAGGTAGTCCCGCTCATTATTGAGGAGGACCACAACAAACGCATAAGGCTCATTCACCCAGTATCTATCGATCTCGTCATAACCTTCCTTCCCATCAAAGAAAACGAGAGGTCCATATTTTTCCGGATTGTATGGCTCAAATTCCACTCCTTCCTTTTTGAAAAGATTCTTAAGCCTTTGCATGACCGACGGCTTCTCTTTTTCAGATGGCTCCTCCTGCGGTTCCTTGAGTCTCTCGATATCCTCCTCGAGATGATGGATCAGTTCCTCTTTAATGATCTCTTCGGCACCACTGCCGTCATCCGGATTTGTTTCACCGGGATCTGTGCCGGGCTTGGCTGGAATCCCGGATTCCTCATGCATCTCCAAGATGTTTTCCGCCCCTCTGCTTCTGCCATAATTGCCCAACCTCGCTTTAACTATTGTGCCACACATTTTAATAAATCGTAACTACTCAGGTATGTTGATTGGTCGCCCGATTGCGATTCTGTACTTTCTGGCAAGAAAAATAACCGCGGAGGACGCAGAGGAACGCAGAGCCTATAACTGTTTATTTCCCCTCCGCGTCCCTCCGCGTACTCTGCGGTTAAATTCCCGGTTTGGTTATAGTATCCCACACATCCCGGGTAGTTCCGGCATAGTGAAGTCCACTGATAGTGGTTTTGGGTACCTGAGTAGTTACGAAGAAAGTTGAAGAAAGTGGTTTGAAGTGCTTTAATAAATTTATATCGACATTAGATAAATATATGGATAAAATAACAAACTACTTTATCAACAGGCAAACAAGTGGATTTGTAGAGGGACTGAATAATAAGATCAAAGTAATCAAACGGCGGTGTTATGGCATTCTAAACATCAAACATCTATTCCAGCGCATATATCTTGACCTCGAGAGGTACTCTTTGTATGCGTGATTTATCAGGGCGTGTAACTCGAATTACCAGAGAGCCAAAAAAAGTTTCCCGGATGGTGTGGATGTACTAAACGTCAACATCCCGAGAAACGCATCCCTTGATACCGGGATCGAGATTACCAGACTGTCAAGAAAGATATTCAAGACTGCTGTTGAGAAGCGGCATGACCCGCGGGGGAGTCCGTATTACTGGATCGATGGCGATCTCGTGCAGGACGACGAACCCGGCACCGATGTACATGCTCTCGCACAGCACCACATCTCGATCACGCCGCCAACGCTTGATTCGACTGTGGGGCTCGACCAGCTACCGACACGGGAGATTCCGGAAACGCTTTGCGGGGCGGTGGAGGCGTTTTTTAGGACGAGATGAAACTGATGTTAGGGGCAGATCTTCGCACTGGTGCCCCGTAGAGATGGTGGTCGTGCTCCGTTGCCAGATCGGAAATATTCGTTTTTACAGCCAGAAGATTGGCGTCCAACCTCCTGGATATCATCTGTCAGCTCCTCATATCCTCAAGCACCCCTCCAAAAAAACTCACGTAATCAGCTCATCCAGCCTGAACTGCTTGTGCTTCCGCACACCAAAGAACTCCCTCGCAGCAGCCGCAACCACGTCGCGATATTCGGAAGGCGTATACACGCCCATCCGCCAGTTGTCGCGCTGCGCATGACCGAGAGCGGAAACGAGATGCGAGACCTCATGAAGCGGCTTTAACCGCTGGTCGATCACAACGTTTGCCTTCGTCTCTACGATCTCTGGCGGCTTCGGGATATCCACAAGTACGTACTCGGGATCGACCCCGGCAGCGGATGCGATCTCGTCTTCGATCCGTCTCACGTTCCTCCTGTACTTGAGCACGCTCTCACCCACCGCATCGAATCCTTCGTAGAGCGCACGCTTAAACAACCTCCGGTCACGCAAGGAGTCCGTGATCTCTGTCGGATACCCGGGATACGACCCCATCTGCATAAAGAGCTCCTGATCGTCCATCTTATGAAGCATCCTTGCATCGAAGCCGTCCTCGATCATGCACTCGACAGCACGCACGCACATCGACTCAGCGATGCGGGTCACATGATGGTAATACACAGTCGGGTGCATCAGGAACCGCGAGAGCAATAGCGACTCGGCAGCCCTTATCCCGCCGCTTCCGATCACGAGTTTCCTGTCCAGAAAACTCATCTCGTGAATCAAACGCACGAGATCGACTGAAAGCGGAACACCGGTGTAATGCGCATCCCTTACAAGATAATCCATCCGGTCAATATCGATCTCACTGTTTAAGGCAGCGCTGAATCCCGTTTCCCCTTTTATATGCTTGGCAACTCGTGAGATGCTGATCGAGTATCGATCAAATATCTCGCTGAGGTTGCTTTCGAGGATATGGTAAACGTCCTCGTGCGACCTTCCTGTATATTCCCTGATGATATTCTCGGTCACATGCGACAGTGGTCCGTGCCCGATGTCGTGGAGCAGTGCAGCGACGCGCAGTTCGGTCTGCCCGGCTCCCCCATCCGCGTCCACTTCCACCCCTTTGTCAGACCCACTTTCTTTGCTCATGCAATCCATAAGCAGGTTTGCAAGATGATAGGTGCCAAGCGAATGCTCGAATCTGGTGTGGTTTGCTCCCGGATACACAAGACTTGTCAGTCCGAGTTGCTTGATGCGGCGTAATCGCTGCATAACCGGCGTATCGACAAGCGCGAGTGCTGCTTCATCCAGTTCGATATATCCATGGATCGGGTCACGAATCACCTTCATCATGTTATGGTGGTTGTGCATGTTTATATACATATAGCGACAATGCGAATCCATGCACTGGAAATGGATATACAGAGGTGTCATCTCTGGCTAAGAAGAAGAGGACAGATGCACCGATAGTACGCGTACGCATTCCCCGTAAACACGATCGTGAAGTTCTGGCGACTGTTGAGAAACTACTCGGAGCAAACCACCTGCGTGTGAGATGCTTCGACGGAACCATAATAAATGCCAGAATACCCGGAAGGATGAAGAAGCGGATATGGATCCGGGAGAACGATGTCGTCATCATTATTCCGTGGTCATTTCAGGAAGAGAGGGCAGATGTGGTCTGGAGATATACCGCGCCACAGGTTGACTGGCTCAGACGCCGTGGATACATCTCCTGAATCATGGCAAAACTCGAAAAAAGATTAAGGGCAATCGATAAGGAAATCGACCGGTTCCGGGTCAGAATAAAGGATTCTGAAGACTTAAAATCGGTCGAAGGCGTTTTTGATACGTTTACATTAAAGACCCTCTACCATCTCGCAAACAAGGGATACATCGATGCGCTCGGGGGTGTGATCAGTACAGGTAAAGAGGCGAACATCTACCATGCGCTCGGATATGGGCAGGAGCAGCAGCGGGAGATCGCGATAAAGGTGTACCGCATCTCTACGAGCAATTTCCGTGCGATGTCGTCATACCTGGTCGGAGACCCAAGATTCAAGAACGTAAGGCACGAGAAACGGAGCATCGTGTTCGCATGGACGAAGAAAGAACTGAGAAATCTGAAAAAAGCTCATGCAGCAGGGGTGCGTGTGCCAGAACCTTTTGTCGAGAGAAATAACGTTCTTTTAATGGAGTTTATAGGAGAGGATGATATCGCCGCGCCGCAACTCCGCGAGGTGCTATTGACCCCTGGAGAGGCACAGAAGGCGTTTGAAACCACTGTAGAGTATGTCCGGCTATTATACCACGCAAATCTCGTACATGCCGACCTGAGCGAGTTTAACATGCTGATGAACGGAAACGAGGTTGTTTTCATCGATATGGGACAGTCTGTGACCCTTGATCATCCGAATGCTATGGAGTTTCTGATGCGGGACATCCACAATGTCACGCGATTCTTCAGGAAGAATGGCGTACGGATCGAGGATGGCGCTGTCGCGGACGCGGTACTTGGCGAGTGAGTTGGATCGCGCTTCGAACCTTCGGAGTGAGGCGGCTTGTTCCGTAGTCGTAATCATATCCCGATGTTATCAGCCGCCGCCTGCAGGATCAGGAGCCCGTCAAGGGATGTGACCTTGCCGTCACCATCGATGTCCGCATTATAGTTCCCTCCACCACTGGCTGCGATTGTAAGCGCGATCACGGCGTCTGCGGGGGTGATAGTCCCATCATGGTTCAGATCTTCGCGGAGGGTCGCCGGAGGCTGATTTACCGTCTTTATATGTATTGTAAAATTTGAGACAGACTGTGGACCCGAAGGGCAGGTATCATTGCATATAGGGCAGGCAGGAGCTTCTCCTGAATAAAACGTGATATCGATACGATATTCCATTCCCTCGTACATGCAGGTCTGTCCCGGATACAATTGATGGTCGTCTACTTCTACCTGACCCGTCCCATTGATGATAGTTACATTGGTATAATTCGCTTCGCAGTTGCGCATACCATCATCATAAGTTAAACAGTTGGGTGTGCTGCTGTATTCTATCGTGAAATTGCCTAATAATGGGGGATCCCGGGGTTATGAGTACCAATATGGCTCCAAGAAATTGGGATCGCCGTATATGTCAGTTATAAACATCTCTGTGCTTGAGTTCATCCTTCCCAAACCAATAACTCCTCCGGGAGATGCTGCGAAACCGAGTACTTCCACATAATCACCCACACATATCTCGTTCATCGTATCTCTATTTGGAAACAGCCATTCCATGATGAGGTCATTATGCTGCCATTCATCATACGCCCATTCATGCGTTGTTTGAACTTCAAACGTACTGTTTCCGGAGTCTTTTCCGATCACCGTTCCCATATATCCCTCTGGATTACATGCCGCTGATGCTCCTCCCGCAAAAGCGCCAAGCAACGCAATTGCTATGCAGAGTCCAAAGATAAGATGTTTTGTAGTTCCATTCATTCCGATCACCTCTGGCAAAAGCGCAATTCTCTCCGACCAGACTCTCCGCGCTGTGTATGATCAACCTGTAGCTATATCATAAAAAACTTCCCAAGCGCCGGTCGCAAGTCTCGATGCCAGACGCGTTTTCGGGGCGGGTGCTGGCGAAAAACAGCATCTACCGGTCATTCCCCACAGGGGACGAGATTAACATGGATTCCACCGTTTTTATCCACAAGTTACTCGAGTACGTAGAAAGACTTAACACCGAAAACACGCAAAGTAATTGCGATAAAATCCAATGCTCCGGCCGGGATTTGAACCCGAGTCAATGGCTCGAAAGGCCACCATGATTGGCCGGACTACACTACCGGAGCGTGGGACATATAATACAGTAACCGAGTGCACATTAACGTTTCGATTACGAACTGCCGCGGCGGCAAATATTTAATAGAATCACCACAATCATAAAGACTATGAATTATCTGCTATGGGCATTCGGCATCGTATGGGCAGGACTAGGGCTCTACACCATACACCTGCTGCTTACGCGGTCACGATTATCAAGAACGAGGAGGAATCGGAGCACACATGGATAGGAGCCGGAAGACGATACTTGCATTCGCTATCATCGCAGTTGTCCTGGTGGTCGGATTGTGGGGCATCCCCGTTGGAAACAAACAACTCACAGTCTCGGAGCTTACCGATGAGCACATCGGAAAGCGGGTGTATGTAAACGGCACTGTTGCGGTTGGAACGCTTCGCTACATGGATAACGGCTCAACGGTATTGTTTACCCTCACAGATAATCACAGAGATGTCAATGTCAGTTATGCAGAGCACCAACCTGTCAATCCGGTGGAAGGAAATCATGCTGCTGTCACCGGAATGTTGCACTCTAACAACACCATATCCGCAAACCAGATAATAACCAAATGTCCATCAAAGTACAGCACCGAGGCGACCGCGCTTGAGACTACAGAATAATGAGGTATACTAATGATCACGGACTGGTACGAATACCGGCTGATAAATGGCGCAATCGTCGGTATGATAGATGATCTCGATGAATCGAATCTGAAACGTATCGTCCGTCACGTATTCGATTCGGGGGGCAAAAGAATCCGTCCGATCATCCTAATTCTCTCTTCCGAACTCTTCGGCGGCGATGCTGCCGACTGTATCGATGCCGCGCTCGCGATCGAACTGATCCACTCAGCGTCGCTGATACACGATGACATACTGGACGCAGGTCTTGTGCGCAGAGGCGTTCCCAGTGTGTACAAGCAGTTCGGGCTGGCTGCGGCGATTCTCTGCGGTGATTTTCTGATATCAAAGTCGATCGAACTGATCTCAAAGTACGACCGGGCAGTGATTCAGGATTTCGGGCGCGCCGGCATGTCCATGTCCGAAGGCGAGGCGCTCGATGTCAACAGCAATGAGACTGATTTTTCCGAGAACGATTACTTCGAATGCATAAGCAAGAAGACCGCATCGCTCTTTGCTGCATCGGCATGTATGGGAGGTAGGATCGGTGGCGCGCCCGCGCAGCCGGTCAGCAGATGCACCGAATTCGGGATGCATCTTGGCATGGCGTACCAGATCATCGATGACATCCTCGAATGCAAGGAACTACAGCACGAGAAGAAGTCTGAGAACACCTCAACAACGCTCCCGCACATCTTAAAGCACGATGCGATAGGTCTCTCGATAGCGGAAGTGCAGCATCATGTCGATTGCTCGAAGCAGATCATAAATTCGTTTAATGAAACGGAAGTCAGGAATAAGCTGCAGAAGATCGTGGACTATATGACATTTGATCTGGCAGGCGCAGTGGAATAATTGTAACTACTCAGGTATGTTGATTGGTCGCTCGATTGCGATTCTGTACTTTCTGGCAAGAAAAATAACCGCGGAGGGCGCAGAGAAACGCAGAGCGGTTAGCCCGTTATTCCTCCTCCGCGCCCCTCTGCACACTCTGCGGTTAAATTCCCTGTTTGGCTACAGTACGCCCCATGCCCCGGTAGTTCCTACACAGTGAAGTCCCCCGATAGTGGTTTAGGTACCTAAGTAGTTACGAATAATTCATCATTCGTCTGAATCTGCCGACTGGATACCTCCGACAGAGCGTGCAGACCATAAGTAGCACATCATATAATGAGGTTGCTGACCACCTGACCCCGTGTGAAAAAAACAGAAAGATTTATTAACAAATAGCGACGTGACATTACACCTGCAATCAACCATTGAGGTTAGGGGAATGTATCAACTAAACAAATGTCCGAAATGCGGAAGTCAATTGCATCATTCTGGTCGCGTACAGGTTTGCACCAGATGCAGGTACTGGACGCGAGCTGGAACGGCAAATCTGGATTCGATAATCGTATCGTAACTATGGCATGTATAACGGTGCGCTGATCGATGCGGGTCTGTTTCAGTCTCGTATGCCTTGGAATAGTATCAGCAGCGCGGAGCCGCCATAAGCATAGATGCATATATGTGCCTGCGCACCTCACTTACGCTTAAGGTTGATGCCGCAATGGTTGTTGAATCGATACCGACCCACAAACATAATCCGCCGACCGTCAGGGGTCGGGGGCAGGCGATGAAGAGGCAGATATACCGGCAGTTGCCTGGATTTAACTGCGGTGAGTGCGGATATGCGAATTGCATCCAGTTCGCAGCCTCGCTGGTGGCAGGGGAGGCAGAAACAACCGGTTGCCCGTTTCTACTTCAGGATAGATTTAAGGAAAGTAACGAGCAGGTCAATGAGATCCTATCCGGGAAGACTGGGGGGGAGATGGAAGCTGCTGAAGATACAGGAGATGAAGCAGAGATAATCGGACTCATCGACCATCTCGCAGCGGATTTCGTCTTGTCCCCGCTTCGAGGCGAACCGTCGTGCCGGGAGGATTTGCATCCGTTTGACAGGGAGATCCGGGCAGAGATCGGGGATATTCTCCGTTACCGACCGTGGGGCTGCCCGATAACACATTTCGCAGAGGTCATGGCAGCAGCTCACGGGATCGTCACAGTGCACGTCGTCGGTCCGCTCCACCGGCTCGGCAGCGAGATTGTATGGAAGGACGCGGGGATCTGCATGGTCGTCGGCTTCGAGGGGTTGGTGACGCGAGGAGATATGCCCGATGTCGGGGCAACGGTGCGATTTTTACCAGAGCACTGCATGATGGGCAAGGTGCACGCAGGCGTGATCGTGCATTCGGAGGGGGATCGCGTGCGGATCGAGGGGATCGATCTGAAGGTGTGGTGATTCCGTGCTGCCCTTGGTGAATGGTGGCTGCGCCGCGCCGTATGCCTATGTTTCGTGCTGGCGCAGATGTTAGAGTGTGATTGCGCCAGCCGCCGCCTGCAGGATCATCAGCGCGTCGAGGGAAGTGATGTAGTTGTCACCATCGACGTCCGCCGCGGGGTCCCAGCCGCCGGTGGCTGCGAGCTCGAGTGCGATCGCGGCGTCGGCGGGAGTGGTGTTGTTGTCGTGGTTCACATCCCCGCGGAGGAGAGTTTCTTCTGCCGTTACAGATACGTTATATCTCGTCTCCAGACCGAATGTCAATGGACTGAAATGTTTAACCA
>JAYEFK010000210.1:0-3601 GCA_034658575.1 Methanobacteriota archaeon | reverse complement strand
TCAAAGGATTCATCAAATTCTTCTGCCACGCCCGCCACCCTTTGCCATGGTGCCGTCGTGCGCCAGCGGTGTCACATCTTCTATCTTTCCGATGCGTATCCCGGCTCTCGCGAAAGCACGTACAGCCGCCTGCGCGCCCGGTCCGGGACTTCGCTGCTTGTTGCCGCCCGGAGCCCTGATCTTGATGTGCACTCCTGTAAATCCTTTATCCTTCAATTGATCCACTATCTGACCGACGATCTGCATTGAGATGTACGGGGAGCCCTCGTCCCGCGCGACCTTGGTGACCATGCCGCCCGATGACTTTGCAATGGTCTCAGCCCCGGTCATGTCGGTGACCGTGATCAGTGTATTGTTAAACGATGAATGTATGTTCGCAACAGCCCATTTCTGTTCTGCCATTCTATCATGCCTCCTTGTCCAGGATGCTGTCCCCTTCCTGAACTCTGGTCGGACGCTCAGGGTGCATTTCATGCGCAATCGGGGAGTTCTTATAATAGTCGATCAGCATCTCTTCTTCCTTTGATACGATGTAACTCGGTACCGACGTTCTACGCCCGGATATTGCAACGTGTCCGTGCGTGATGAACTGCCGCGCCTGGCGCATACTGTGCACAAGTCCCTGCCGGTACACCTGTGTCTGGAGGCGCCGTTCGAGGATATCCCCGATCTCGAGACTCAGGATAGCGTCCAGATTTGTACCACTCTTCAGAACTCCGTAACGCTGCAACCGCGCGATGATCTGGTCTGCCTCATCTTTCGTATGCCCGGCAAGTTCTCCCTTTGCTGCGGATTCGGCGAGCAATCTGCGTGCAGCGTGCCTGTACTTACGAAGAATGTTCTCAGCAGTCCAGACCTCCCGCTTGTTCCGAAGCCCGTACGTCTTGACCAGTTCACTCTCGAATGCAAGTTTCTCTGTCTGCCATGGATGTCTTGGCGTGCTGTATGTTTTATGATATTTGCGTGGATGTCCCATGAATTCACCTACTTCACTATGCGTTTTCTGCTGACGCCAACCGTGGCACCGCTTCTTCCTGTCGACCGTGTCCGCTGTCCGCGAACCCTTAAGCCCCGCTCATGCCGGATTCCGCAGTAGCTGCGGGTCTTCTTCATGGTGTTGATATCCTCGTTCACGGATAACCCAAGATCCACGCCGATGATATGTTTATCCTCGCCGGTCGTGAGATCCCGCCTTCGATTCAGCATCCATGTCGGGACTGCACCTTCAAAATTCGCGATTGCCTGCTTGAGTTTTTCGACTTCAGCATCATTCAGTGACCCTATGACCGATGTCGGATCAACCCCGGCACCGTCTGCAAGAATCCTTGATGTCCGTATGCCAACGCCCTTCAAACCAGTGAGCGCGTACTGAACCGACTGGTGTCCATCCAGATCGGCGTTTGCGATACGCACAAGATGTTTTATCTCTGGCGTTTCTTCGATGTCTGTCATTATGGTTCCTTTGGGCGGCTATATGTAAATAAAGTATTTGGTGCCGCGGAGTATCAAGTTGCATGAGGTATTGAGTGACCCCATGGCTCAGATATGGTTGGGTTTTATGCCTACGGCGCTGCTTCGCTTGCGCTCACAGTCACGAATTTAACGAATGTCACGAATCGAGTAAATCGGCAGAAAACACCCGGATTTATAGACATTGCTTGGATTATGCAAAACCTGCGATCTCAAAACCCTTATATGCCGTCCCTCAAAAGAGTAAACCGAACTTGGGTTGGGGATGATATGCAATTCCTGACCGACTGGAACCCGAACTATTACACTGCACAGAACCATGACTATGAGAAGAACAAAGATCGTCTGCACCACCGGACCAGCCACTGAATCCGAGGAATCCCTGCGCCAGCTGATCGGACGCGGTATGGACGTCTGCCGGCTCAACATGTCGCATGGCACGCATGAGTGGCACGCGAGACAGATACGCGTGGTACGGGCACTTTCGCAGGAGCAGAACCGTGCCGTCGCCATCATGACGGATATCCAGGGTCCGAAGATCAGGACAGCCCGGGTGCAGGGCGGAAGCATCATTCTACGCGCTGGAGATGATCTGACCATCCACTCCAGCGATATAATCGGGGATGAGTGCCATATCGGCGTAAGGTATCCGCTCTTTGCCAAAGAGGTATCAGAGGGTCAGACGATCATGATCGATGACGGCAGGATCCGGATGGGGGTCGTGGAAACCGATGGAGAGTGTGTCGAGGCGAAGGTCATTGTCGGAGGAGTTCTCACCGATAAGAGGGGTGTAAGCGTCCCGGATGCACATTTTTCGGTACCGAGCGTCACTGAAAAGGATAAAAAGGACATCTCATTCGGAATAGAACATAATGTCGATTACATTGCGGTTTCATTCGTGCGGAGGGCGTCTGATATCTCCGGTGTCAAGCAGATGATCCACGAGCAGGGGGTAGATATCCCGGTCATTGCCAAAATCGAGACGAAAATGGGGCTTGACAATTTTCCGGAGATACTGGAGGTGGCGGATGGGATAATGGTGGCGAGAGGAGATCTCGGAGTCGAGATTCCTATCGAAGAGGTGCCGATTACGCAGAAGAGACTGATCAAGGAGGCAAATGCATCAGGCAAGCCTGTCATCACCGCAACCCAGATGCTCGAATCGATGATCCATGATGCGATCCCGACCCGCGCCGAGGCGACAGACGTCGCAAACGCCATACTGGACGGGACTGATGCGATCATGCTCTCAGGGGAGACCACAATCGGAGACTATCCGATCGAGAGCCTTGTTATGATGGACCGGATCGCAAGAACGACTGAGTCTGCGGGCTGGCGGGTGCGCATGGAAGCAGACGCCGGTGCGACCGGACTCTCGATCGGACGCAGCATCGGGCACGCCGTCTGTCAGCTTGCACGCGATCTGAATGCCGCAGCGATCATCACCACCACGTACTCGGGAAGTACGGCAACCGTCGTCTCGATGTACCGCCCGGAAACTCCGATCATCGCGATAACACCGGACGAGGCGACGTTTCGCAGACTTTCGCTTGTGTGGGGTGTTACCCCGCTCCGAATCCATGCGGTGGGGACGACTGATGAGGCGATGGATGCATCGGTACGATCCGCGATGGACGCCGGCTTCATGAAGACAGGGGACCGGGTGGTGCTCACGACCGGGGTGCCGATCTTCGTTGCCGGAACCACCAACCTGATCACGGTGAGGGTGGTGGAGTGAGAATGGAGGAGATGTTTTATATTTACCTTCATCAGAGGGGTAACAGGTGGATAAAATGGATATGACTGAGGTCGAGAGACGGTTGCTCGGATTGGATGATGAGATCCATGATCTTCTGCGATACATCTCTATATCTAAAGAACGAGATATAGGGGTCGAACTTGAGAACTATGAAGATATGAAGGAAACGATATCAAGGAACTTGAAAGAACCGTTGGATCCTACTGCTGAGATTGGAAAGATGCGGGAGAAGCGATATCTGGTGCAGTGATGAAACTCACGATCGACAGTGATGTGCTTGTTTATGCTTTTGTCAAACCCACTAAAAAGATATATAAGGAGCAGTTTGAGGAATTTGCAGCTTTGCATGATAAAGCGGATCGTATATATAAA
>JAYEFK010000209.1:9691-14518 GCA_034658575.1 Methanobacteriota archaeon | reverse complement strand
GTATGTTTTTTGGTTTACATGACCGCCGCGCTTTGTGAAGTCGATGAGAACTGATGATGGAGTACATGCTCGGGTAACTTGTGCAGGAACAACAAGATTACACTCATTTTCACAAGATTTCTGTGTTAATCTTGTGTAATCTCGTGGTTTTATATGCGGATATCCACACAATATTGAGTATGCACGTCAAGCACGTTTCTCGCCTCCAGCGTTACAGGTAAGCCACAAAGCACCAGCAAAACCCCCACGCCCAATCAGGATCACAGTATGATCTCGATATCCAGTTCCTCTGCGAGTTCCTTGTACCGGTTGCGGATCGTCACCTCGGTGACACCGGCAACCTCTGCCACCTCTCTCTGGGTCCTGCGCTGATCGCACTCGATCGATGCAATGTATATCGCAGCAGCAGCAACTCCGGTGGGTCCGCGTCCGCTCGTAAGCTCCCTCTCTGCCGCAGATCGAAGTATCATGATGCCGCGTGCCTGCACATCCCCGCCCAGGTCAAGACCGGAACAGAATCTGGGAATATAATCGATCGGTGACGTCGGCTGGAGTTTCAGCCCGAGCTCCCGTGCAACGAATCGGTAGGTTCTGCCAATCTCTTTCCGGCTCACCCGCGAAACCGCTGCAATCTCGTCAAGCGTTCTTGGGACAGAACACTGGCGGCAGGCAGCATATAGCGCACTGGCTGCAACCCCTTCGATGCTCCTCCCGCGGATCAGGTTCTTCTCGACCGCCTTACGGTAGACCATGGCGGCTGACTCCCGTACATTCTGGTGGAGTCCGAGCGCTGATGCCATCCGGTCGAGTTCGGATAGCGCGAACGCAAGGTTCCGCTCGGTCGCATTGCTGACACGAATCCTGCGCTGCCATTTCCTCAGCCGGTACAACTGGGCACGGTTCTTTGTGGAGATCGTTCGCCCGTAAGAGTCTCGATTTCTCCAGTCGATCATGGTGGAGAGTCCCTTGTCGTGTATTGTGTAGGTCATCGGAGATCCGACTCTGGCTCTCCTTAGCCGCTGATCGCTATCGAATGCTCTCCATTCTGGTCCCTGATCGATGATGTTCGTCTCGATGACAAGCCCGCATGATCTGCACACCAGTTCAGCACGCTCATAATCCCGCTCAAGGACGCGGCTGTGACACTCGGGGCACTCAACGGTCTCGCGCTCCTGTTCACGCTCGCGCGTCCTCCGCTGTCTGATCCGCTCCTTTATCCGCTCCGGACGTTCAATTACGCGTTCAAGTTCTACCATTTCCATCCCTCACAGCGTATACAGTTTTTTGTTCTCAAGTTCATAAATTTCAGAATCGGTGATGTTTTTATATGTTTTAACGGAGATATACGGATGGGATACCGGTCCAAAAACCTCCCGCACCGTTCCGATCCGTTTCATGGTATTGGTCACCACCGCAGAGCCTATAGCTGGAATCTGCTGACCGTTTCTCACAATCAACAGACCGCCAAATCGATGTTGAGCAATACCAAGTCGTTTCAAATATACACCTCACCGAAAGTAATATATATGGTATGATGAGAGCATATAAAGGTTTCGGTCATGACACGAACACGAATTAAAATCTGCGGAAACACAAACCCCGGCGATCTCGCACACGCCATTGCGTGCGGCGCTGATACGGTCGGGTTCATCACAGACGTACCGGTCAGGTCGCCACGGAAGATCGATACGGAAACAGCGAAGGAACTGGTCAAGCAGGTTCCTGTATTTGTGGATTCGGTGCTTGTCATCATGCCTGATGATCTCGGTTCGGCGATGGCGCTGATACGAGAGACGCACCCAACTTGCGTGCAGATCCACAACGACCTACCCATAAGCGAACTTGCAGAGATATCAAAGACCGTTAAGCTGATCAAGACGATCGCAGTTCCTGAGGACGCACCATCCGGGACCTCCGATCAGATCATAAGCCGCATCGATGCCCTGGCTGGAATTGCCGATGCGGTACTGCTCGATACCAGCACCCGCAGCCGCACCAGTGCAGGAGCCAGAAGCGGGGGAGAAGACAGGAGCAGGAGCGGGGGGACCGGGAAGGTACACGACTGGGGAATCAGTGCCGAGATCGTCGAGCGTTCGAGACTACCAGTCATTCTTGCCGGTGGGCTTACGCCAGATAACGTCTCTGATGCGATACGGAAGGTTCATCCCTATGCGGTGGATACAGCGTCCGGGGTCGAGACCGGTGGAAAGCGGGACCCTGATAAGGTGCGCTGCTTCATCAGGGAGTGCATGATGGCTGATGGGGTGGTTGATGATGACTGAGATCGTTGCAGCGATTGCGGATGATCCGCTGAGAAACGCAGTCCGTGCTGCCCGTGAAGGCGCTGACATAATCGAGATCAGGATCGATCTGCTGGATTATCCTGCCGATTCGCTGCATTCGCTATTTAAACAGTTAAATAAATCCGTGAGAATCCCTATCATCGCAACCAACCGCATACGCTCTGAAGGCGGCAAATTCGATGGATCCGAAGAGGAGAGAATCGAGATTCTGCTCTCTGTACTGGAAATGGTAGATGCCATCGATATCGAACTGCGAACTGGAAGTGAATACCGGGATCTGGTTGTGCATCGGGCAAAGAAGGCAGGAAAACGCGTCATCATTTCGTATCATGATTTTTCGAAAACGCCTGACATAACGGTGATGCAGAATATCATATCCGACTGTTTCGGTGCAGGCGCAGATATCGCAAAACTCGCTGCGACTCCACATTCGTACGAGGATGCGCTTTCGCTCCTTAAACTCACGCTCGATTGTGCACGTGCGCCTGCGCCTGCACAGGTCTGTATCATCGGGATGGGCGGATACGGCGTGCACACAAGGGTGATTGCGCCGATCTATGGATCCGCTCTTGCGTACACTTCAGTTGGGGCTGCGACAGCACCCGGGCAAATCGGTATCAGGGAGTTACGCGGGATGCTTGAGATGCTCTGCCCGCAGGTGTGATTTGGTCACATCGCCCGGGTAAGTTGACGTCTGGCTGGCTTGAACGTCATTGCAGCCACCGAGTATCTTTTTAACTTCTTCCGGGTGGAGGAGTTATGGCAAGATTAACCACAGAGACGCGGAGGGCAGAGAAAGTTGCTGTTTTCCCTGTGTGTTCCCTATGCTCTATATGGTTTTCCAAAACCCACTTCCAGAAGATAATAAAAACCCTCGCCCAGAGTATCGAAAAGGATTAATACCATTTAGATCAACGGATAACAACGAGGCAAACACAATGGTACAGATATATTACGATGATGATGCAGACCTTGGCGTCCTCGCTGGTAAGACGATCGCAGTGATCGGATATGGCAGTCAGGGGCACGCACAGGCACAGAATCTCAATGATTCGGGATTGGACGTGATCGTTGGCTTGAAAGATACCAGCAAGTCATGGGCACAGGTAGAAAAAGATGGTTTGAAGGTGATGACCGTACCTGAGGCGTCTGCAAAGGCGGATATCGTCCAGATTCTCGTTCCGGATGAACTGCAATCGCAGATCTATGCAAATGAGATTGAGCCAGGGCTTACGGCTGGTAATGCGATTGCATTTTCCCACGGCTTCAACATCCACTTCGGTCAGATCGTACCGCCTGAGGGCGTCGATGTCTTCATGGTAGCGCCAAAGGCTCCAGGGCACATGGTTCGCAGGACGTTTGTCGAGGGTAATGGCGTGCCCGGCTTGATCGCAGTTCATCAGGATGCGACAGGTGAGGCAACCGAGATCGGGCTTGCCTACGCACGGGGGATCGGATGCACAAGAGCAGGGCTGATCGAGACCACGTTTGCTGAAGAGACCGAGACCGACCTCTTCGGGGAGCAGGTGGATCTCTGCGGCGGCGTCACGTGCATGATCAAGGCGGCGTTCGAGACCCTTGTGGACGCTGGATACCAGCCAGAGATCGCATACTTTGAGACGCTGCATGAACTGAAACTGATCGTCGACCTGATCCACGAAGGCGGACTTGCAAAGATGTGGAACTCGGTCTCCAACACCGCTGAGTATGGCGGACTTACGGTTGGTCCGAAGATCATCAATGAGCAGTCGATAGATGCGATGTACGATGCACTGGAAAAGATCCAATCCGGCGAGTTTGCACGGGAATGGGTTCTTGAGAGTCAGGCGAAGCGCCCAGTGCTAAATGCGCTCGAACGGATGGAGAAGGAACATCTGATCGAGGAAGTCGGTGAGGAACTCCGTGCGATGATGCCGTGGCTGGATTCCGAATAACAGGGTTTGCAAGCATCATCAGAGACGCAGTTTAACCGGACTGGGTACAGCAGGCGAGGCGAAAGACGAGTATGCAGCGACTGACAGTGGTTCTGGAAAGGTGTTCAGGATGCCGGTTGTGCGAACTGCGTGTGCCATCCACAGATTCGGTTCAAACAACCCGAAAAAAGCAAGCATTCGCGTCATATCGCTGTATCCGCATCCCGTCGTCCGGATGCCGATCGTCTGCAAACAGTGTAAGGAGTCGGTGTGCAGGGATAGCTGTCCGACAGGCGCAATTACTGTTGAGGACGGCATCGTAGCAATCGATGATGAAAAATACATCTCCTGCCAGTCATGCGTCATATCCTGCCCGAATGGTGCAATTTTTGTCCATTCTGACATAGATACGCCTTTCAAGTGCGACCTGTGCGGCGGGGATCCGGTATGTGCGAACGTATGCCCGAAGAAGGCAATCCTGTTAGTGCCTGAGCACACACTCGGGCAGGTTCACAGGATGGCAAGCGCGCTCGGATACGCACATCTGCAGGAAGTCGAGTACTGGGAGCACGGTATCAAAAAGACGCTTCAATATGCTGATATCGGGGAAG
>JAYEFK010000209.1:0-9591 GCA_034658575.1 Methanobacteriota archaeon | reverse complement strand
CTAATAAAGATAAATGTATTATACAAAAAATAAAATTAACTGATAAAGAAAAAGTCGCCAAACCCCACTCTGAAAGAGTATCTTCAAGATGCACCTCTGGATTGGGTTGATTTTTTAAATTTGAGTTATCAGATATAAAGTAGTACACTACCTAATATCGGATCATTGTGCACCACGAGCTGAAAACGAGATGCTGATAACAGTGTAGGGTAGCAGCATATTCGACCTCGATTGCAACCGCTCCACTATTGCGCCCCGACACATCCCAAAATCAAAGATCTGTGCTGCACGTTTCAAAGCCAGTATGCGGCAGAACATGAGAGACCCCGTACCAAAGAGTAGAGATCCATGAAAGACGCTTACGGGCATACCACTACCCCGAATCTCCTCTAACTCGGCTGCTTCTGCTCTGGAAGCACAGGAAGTGGCATCGTATTGATCAACACCGGCGTTTCGATCTCCTTTGCCCGCTCGATCAAGAGTTCCTTCCCTACTTCTGTCAGCGCAAAGAGCGGTATCGCGGTTCCGACCTGCGCCAGCGGCTTTACGAGATCGCGAACATGCTTTGATGCGCAACCGGTCACGATATCGACCAGATCCAGGAGATCCTGCACCTCTGCCCGAGAGAGCGCGGTGATATGCGCAGCGATGATGACCGCCTTTATGCCGAGTTCGGACTCTATCTGCCTGATCTGAAGCGCTGTCGCAGGATCTATGACGGTGACTGCAATCCGCGTGTAGCCAAGTTCGACCCCACGCCGCACGCCTGCGGCAGGATCGATGCTCGCTGCATCCGGATCGACGACGATTCCGCCGCGCTCCCTGATCCCGTCGATGATCTCCTGGATTGGCTCGGTCTCGACGAGCCCTGAGATCTGTGCGCCCATACCCTGAACAAGCCCAGGATTGTCTGTTATGACTGTTCCAGCTCCATCGCAGGCTGTAACCGTTGTGTCGATCAGCCCGGTGCGAAGCCCGGTCATCATCACCTCTGATGCGCCGAAATTCACGAAGACGTCCACATCGAGGTTGCGAGCTTTCGTGAACATCCCGAGTTCTGCTATCCGAAACTCCATATTCGCTCGAACTGCGTCCTCTGTGATCTCCTTGATGCCGTGAACCTTGTCAAAGAGCGGGCACCACCGGATACATGGCTTGCCGACATCGACAACCTTCCCATCCACGACCGTGACCCGCGATGTTCCGAGCATCTCCATTATGTGTGGCATGATGGATGTGTTTTGATCCAGATACCTTTAAATCAATGCGCATCATAGTGTAATGGCACGGGCTCGTAGATCAGCTGGAAGATCGTCGCCTTTGCAAGGCGAAGGCCCTGGGTTCGAGTCCCAGCGAGTCCATCATGAGCACAAAGACCGCCTGGATCAAGGCAGACACCGGTAACTGGGATGCGCAGAAGCAGAGAATTACCACCAGTCTTGAATCAGGTGTGGAATGCGTGCTCGCGTCAGTTGGTCGTGTCGGGAAGGTGCGGGAACTTGGTGATATCATGGTAGCCTCTCCGGTTGCAGAGGATGTCATGCCTGATATTGTGGTGGTCGGCATAAACGGGGAAGGTGATGGAACGCAGCCGCTTCCAACCGATTTAACCGGATCGATGGATATCATCACGGCAGAGAAGTTGGCTTCCGAAGGAAAGACGGTTGCCGGATACGTGGTCATCCGCGACAAGTTGTACGAACAGTTCGCGGTCGAACTCGGCAAGGTCTGCGATTACCTGATCGCCGTAGGGACTGACTGGAAGGTTATCCCGCTTGAAAACATGATTGCAGGACTCTTTGACGAAAACGTTGCGATCATAGCCGGAGTTCAGGACGCGGATGAGGCGAAACTCGCGATCGAGACGCTTGAGCATGGCGCGGACGGCATTCTCATAGATACCGATGACCCGTCAGAGATCAAGCGCATCGTTGGCGTTGTGGATCGTTCAGGCATCCCGACGGTACCGCTTCAGGTTGCGCGGGTGACAGTGGTCGAACCCAAGGGCATGGGCGACCGGGTCTGCGTGGACACCTGCTCGCTTATGTCGGTAGGAGAGGGGATGCTTGTCGGATCGCAGTCAAACGGTCTATTTCTGATACAATCCGAGGCAGAAGACAGCCCGTATGTTGCGTCCCGCCCGTTCAGGGTCAATGCGGGTGCAGTACATGCTTATGCGAAGGTCGGCGAGAAGACGCAGTACTTATCAGAACTCTCTGCTGGTGACGGCGTGACCATCGTAAATGCGCGAGGCGAGCAGAGGGACGGGATCGTCGGGAGGGTCAAGATCGAGAAGCGACCTCTGACGCTTGTCAAGGCTGAAGTCGATGGAAACATGATAACAACGATCTTGCAGAATGCCGAGACGATAAAACTGGTCGGCGCGGATGGGCTTCCGATATCGATCGCAAACCTCAAGGTCGGCGACGAGGTGCTTGTCCATTTCGAGGATTCGGCGCGGCACTTCGGCATGAAGATCGATGAGACGATCATCGAGAAGTAGTGTGCCCGCGTGCTGGTCAATCTGACCCAGGTTATTTTGTGAGAGTCACTTATCAGATAGTTCACTGAAGAACTGGTCCCGGGTCTGCCGGGACGTTTGTCATCCACCCACCCCCCAGGTCTCAACCACGCTTCCAGTGTCCATATCGACGAGCGCGGAGACCGACGCATCTGCCCATGTAACACTCAAGCACGTCTTCCCTACATAAAACTCTGCTGCGGTCTCAGGAAGGATCCTTCTTACAGTCGGAACGCCAGCGCCCGCACCGCCTGATAACGCACCCGCGATCTCGGGATTCTGCATCGCAATTCCGATTGCGTCCTGCCTCGTCGTCTCAGGGATTGCTTCGAGGAGATAGCCGGTCCCGGTGAGTTCATGGTTCATGTACACAAAGTCGTAGAGATCAGGATATCTGCATGTTGGTGATGCGGCAGATATGTGAAGGCGCATCCCGCCGTCTTTTTCCGATGCCGAGACGGTTACGTTGCCGTACGCCGCGCCCGGATACGGCGCGATCTGGTGCGAGAGTTCGGCTTCGATCACTTTTTGATCGGCAGGCGGCGTGTCCACCCATACGATGTTGTACGATCGGGCGTTGCCGTCTGTGTCTGTGATGCATCCTGCACCAAGGATCAGCGCGGCTGAGATCACAATCACTGCCAGCGTCGGTATCTTTGCCATATTACCACCATAAAGGAAGATGGGGCGCGGTGGAGCGCCTCATCCCGCATCTCCAATCGTTATCGTGTACTCAAATCCTTCGGCGTAGCGCGGAAGTATACCAAGTTCCAACTCTCCAACCATGCCGTCCGCGGTGTAGCGTTCGATGTAACTGGTGCTGCCCTCATCATACATTCCGCGGCTGTCGATCTCCCATGGCGGGATGCAGTCGCTGCCACCGAGATTGACCGAGCCACGGTATGTAGCCATGGTGCGGGTCAGTGTTACATCATCTCCTGACGGTTTCTTAAGCGTCACATCAAAGGACGGATCTTCATCCTTGCCACCTCCACTCCCGCCTCCGCAGCTGTAATGCCGGTACTGGTTCGACTCGATCTCAATTGTTATGGGTTCGGCGATCTCTACTGCAAACGTCTTTACAAACGGCTCTGTCGGCTGTGTCCACACCTCAAAACTGAGATGAATCATCCCGTTCCATTCGTCGATCGAGGGGTCCTTTATATTCAGATCGAGTCCGCCCTCGTACCTGCCTTTCGCACCCTCAGGCACCGTAAGATGCAAGGTAACTGTGGCGGTGCCGCCTGCCGGCACAACCGGTGGTGCATCTATCGTGATCGCATCATTCTCGAATGCCTGCACCATCCCCATATCGTACCCGTACCGTTGCTCACCTCCGAGTTTCGGGTCGATCTCGATATCCGTCTCGCCGACGTTCTTCATATTGATCTGGTAATCATACCCCTCGCCGGATTCAACCCGGTCATGGATGTATGATGGTTGGATCTGGATCACAGGCGGCTTCCACACGCTGATGTGGAGGTCGAGCGCATTGAAGTACATCGGATACGGCGACGGATATGGTGTTGGCATCACGTCGTCTGTGAATGCGACCTGCAAGCTATAGTGCCCGCGATCTGCTTCATCAGGGATCGCAACCGAGATCGTAAACTCTATTTCATCGTCTGGTTCGAGTTCTGCAGCCGCCGCTGGTGTTATGGTGATCCAGTCATCCTCGAAGGTGTACTCGCTGTAGGGTAGAACCACTGCCGTGGGGTTCAATTGTACTGTTACGTTGTTCTTGTTCGTCACTGTAACGGTGATATCATCGCTCTCACCCGGCATCAACTCTGTCTGGGAGTGCCGCGGACTGATCTGAAGTTTCAGAAAGTCCGTATCTGTCAGGTCTGATGATTCTTCCATCGACATCATCACTGGTGGTGCTGCCGGCATCAACTGTATAGGAACTGCTGCCACTGCCGGAATGCCTGCTCCGGCGATCAGCAGGAATGTTAATATCATTCTCACTGTCCTGGTTTTCATTGTATTGTCCTCCTTTGTTCTCACTCACCTATTTATAGACGAGTGCGATTTATTGTGTGCAGATTCTGCTATTTAAACCTTTCTGTTTATCGAAAGGTTCTTTGGTACGATGTGGAACTTCGCAACAAAAATACAGATATGCCTACGTCTTCCCGCTTCCGAAAACCTTTTCGAATAAACCGCTGGTCTTCTTTCCTTTGATGGGCTTCTGTTCTGTAGCAGATACCTTCTCTTCCACTTCCCCCCTCTTCTCTGGCGCAAACAGTGGCTCGCGCTCCCTTCCCGCCCGCTGCTCTTCGCGCCGCGGCTTGCGCTCGATCACGGAGACCGACTTTCCGCCGTGCCTGCTCTTCCGTGCGCGGATATCGACCACTATCGGTCGCTCGATATCGCCGCTCACAATCATCGCAACCCCCGGAGGCAGTCTCTTGATCTCAGCCTCTGCTTCAACGCTGATCCCTTCAAGCCCTTTCCGGATCGCCTGCAGGTCGTTGGGGTTGGTGACCTTGAGGACGATCTGGGTGTTACACTGTGAGAGCACGTTCTTGTCGATGCGTGCCGGGCGCTGGGAGATCACCATCATCCCGAGCCCGAATTTCCTGCCCTCTGACGCGATCGTTCGCATGATATCGGTGCTGACGGTCTTACCAAAACCCTTCTCAGGGCAGTAGTTGTGCGCCTCTTCGATAACGAGCATCATCGGAGGGATGGTGTTGATTTTTCTTGCCTCAAAGAGCTCCTCGCATAACCGCGCAACGATCATCGCCTGCATATCAGGAACAACTCCTTTCATGTCGATGATCGAACCCCTCCCAGGCTGAACCAGTTCCTGGATCGGAGTTGGGTTCTCTGAGAATATCTCGGTCTCCCGAATCGATTCGAGAACGCCCAACACGCCCCATTTCGCATTACCGTTGCTGTTGCCGACCTCAAAGATGATGTCATCGATCGTGTACCGGTTCTTCTCGGCGCGTATCTTCTGTATCGCCTCGTAGATGACGCCCATCTGGCTGCTCGACTGGATATTAAGAATCCTTGAGAGGTCAGCTGCTTTGAGATTTACCCCATCCAGCCGAAACACCGTATCTGCCCCGGGATTTAGCACCCTATCGGCTGGAGTGTACACAGTCAGCCGCTCTGCATATCCTGCTGGCTCTATCTCGAAGTACTCGAAGTCTCCTTCGACCGCAGGATCCCTGAGTGAGGTATACTCGCCGTGCGGATCGATGATCACGAGCGGGATATCCTGATCGAAGAGTTCCTCCATGATCACACCCGCTGCATACGACTTGCCGCTGCCGGTACGCGCAAGGATGCTCACGTGCTTCTGGACAAGAGTGTTGGCATCGAGATGCACCGGTATATTCTGCCCCTCAAGAAGTCCGAGATAGACGTTGCCGCGCGTGAGCCCAAGCGTCGATGCGATCAGTTCGGGATCGGCGTGGAATATCCGGTCCCCGGGGATAAATGGGGTCTTGGGAATCCTGAGAATCCTGTTCTGCCGCGATCCGATGACCATGGCTTTTGCGACAACCTGGTCAGCGTTCGGATCGCCTCGATCCTCGTCCAATCTGGTGATCGCGACCACCTGGGCAAGCACCCAGCCATCGAGCTCGTGCCAGATCTTGAGATAGTCCCCCTGTTTTGTCGAAGGGTCTGAGACCGTGAACCTGAAGTCTGCAAACCCGGTCTCGCCGAATATTGTACCGATAGAGTCCATTGGCATGTGATAATCCGTTCTTTGTTAGTGTTTTTATAGTATTTAATGTTTTGATCCGGCGGGCATGATCTGTGAGCATGCCCGTGCCCACCACCAAAATCCGGTAGTTTAATTAATGTGATACAAGGAGATAATTTTATGTCGATTATGAAAACCGTAGTACTTGCATATTCCGGCGGACTGGACACATCAGTCTGCATCCCGCTCTTGAAGGAGCGATATGATTACGATAAAGTAATCACTGTCGTCGCGGACGTCGGGCAGCCCGCACCAGAGATCGATGACGCAACCCGGCGTGCAGAAACCCTCGCTGATGCGCATTACACGCTCGACCTGAAGGAGGAATTCGTGAGGGATTACATATTCCCCTCGATCAAGGCAAACGGGCTCTACGAGGGTTACGTGCTTGGAACCGCGCTTGCACGCCCGCTTATTGCAAAGAAGATCGCCGAGATCGCCGAATCCGAGAACGCGGATGCGCTTGCGCATGGCTGCACAGGAAAAGGGAACGACCAGCTCAGATTCGAGGTGATCTTCAGAGCCACGGACTTCGATGTTCTTGCGCCGATGCGCGATCTGAACCTCTCGCGGGAATGGGAGATCGATTATGCGCGGGATAATAACATACCGGTGACGGTCAGCAGGGAGAAGATCTGGAGCGTTGATGAGAACCTGTGGAGCCGGAGCATCGAGGGCGGAGAACTGGAAGATCCGTATTTCATCCCGCCTGAAGAGATCTACGAATGGACAGCATCACCCGAAGATGAAGATGTGCCTGCCTCGGAGATCATCGAGCTTTCGTTTGCAGGCGGCGTTCCTGTCGCAGTAAATGCAAGCTCGATGGACGGCGTGGCGCTTATTAGAATGCTCAATACAATCGGTGGTGCGCACGGCATCGGGCGGTCAGACAAGATCGAGGATCGAGTGCTTGGATTAAAGGCGCGAGAGATCTACGAGCATCCTGCCGCAACGATACTCCTGACTGCACACCGCGATCTCGAATCGCTCGTGCTAACAAGGGATGAACTGCGGTTCAAGGCGATCGTGGATGCTGCATGGGCTGAACTTGTGTACAAAGGTCTCGTGGACGAGCCGCTCTACGCCGATCTCTGCGCGTTTGTCGATGAGACACAGAAGCGGGTCACTGGCGAAGTGAAGCTGCGGCTGTATGCTGGCTCTGCGACGGTGGTTGCGAGGAGATCTGACTTCGCGCTCTATTCGGAGGAACTGGTATCATTTGGCGATTCCGTGATCGACCAGAGGGATTCTGAGGGATTCTCGAAGTATCATGGGTTTCAGGCACGGTTAGTTCGACGGTGATGGGGTGGCAATGGTCAGAAACATCAGGAGATCGATTCTGCTATATTTGACCGTTATTATCACCATCGTTGCCGCATATTCCTTTATTTTTTTATTTTTTATGTTTAAAGAGGGGCAGCATATACCCTCGCAGATGGAGAATGTAGACCCGGTAACCGCGGTCTACTGGGTTATCGCGACGATGACAACTGTCGGGTATGGGGATGTCTATTTTATCGAGGAAACCGGAAGGATGTTCTCTATCATAGCCGCCATCTCAGGGGTGATCTTCCTGTTCGGACTGCTCTTCCCCCTGGTCCTTACACCGTGGCTCGACGCACGCGTGAAATCCATGCTGCCCACGCGCGTGCCATCGAAACTCTCGGATCACCTGATCATCTGTGGATACAGCCTGATGGTTGAGAGTCTGATCGAGGAACTTGAACATCAGAAGACCCCTTTCGTGGTGGTAGAAAGAGACGAAACGATCGTTAAGGATCTGTTTGAGAAAGGCATCCTCTGCATCCACGGGGATCCGAGCGATAAAGATACACTCGATGGTGCGAATATACGGACTGCTAACTGCCTGATAACCAATGAAAGCGATGAAATGGGTGCAAACACCATCTTGACCGCAAGAGAGATGAGCGATCTCAGGATAATTGCCATTCTTGAGGACCTGTCAAAGAGGGCATATCTGGAGTATGCCGGTACAAGCGACGTGATCGCTCCAAAATCGATTCTCGGATCTTTCATCGGTAGAAAGGCGGTGGATCCGACGGTCAGCCATCTGGTCGGCGCGACCGAATTTCTAAAAGACATCGAGATAATCGAATTCCCGATATATCCTGAAAGCGAACTCATAGGAAAGAGTTTGAGGGATGCTGAAATAAGGAAGCGAACAGGGTGTAACATCATAGGGATATGGGCAGGCGGTGAATTCTCGTTAAACCCGAGACCTGCAGAGGTGGTCAAATCCAACTCGATTCTGCTGGCGGTTGGAACTGAAGCGCAACTCCTCAAGTTGAAGAAACTGGTTCAGGCGAGGTGATTTTGGAATATGCCGACTGAGAAAGAAGAGCGTCTGGTGGTTGTCGGGTATGGGGACGTTGGCAAGAGCATCGTTGATGAATTAAAGCGCGCTCCTGTGAAATTTGTTGTGGTGGACAGGAACGAAGACGCTCTGTTGGATAAGGGGTTTGACTATGTGGTCGGGGACGGTTCAAACGAAGAGATCCTGAAGAGGGCAGGTGTTGCGTCTGCATCGACGATCATAATAGCGTTAAACATCGATACAGACGCAATCTTTGCAACCCTTGTCGCAAGGACTCTGAACCCGGACGCCATCATCCTGACGAGGGCGAACGCACCGATATGCAATAAAATATATCGGGCGGGCGCCGATTATGTGGCATCGGTCTCCATCGTGGTCGGGCAGATGGTTGCGAAACTCGCAATCTCTGAGCACGACGAGGATGTCGTGATGCTCTACGAGGGGATCGAGATCGAGAAGTACCATGTCAGGAAAGGATCGCAGTTTGCAGGAAAGACACTTGAAGAACTCGACCTCAGATCAAATGTCGGCTGCACAGTCATCGGGATCGAGAAGGAAGGAAGGACAGTGACCGAGATACACGGAAAGACTAATATCGAGGAAGATTCGATACTTGCTATCATAGGAAGCAAGGAACAGATACGGAAATTCGAGGAATATGAAAATATACTGTCAAAGAGTCCGGAAATGGCTATGATCGACAAAATAGGGGAGATTTTCAGATAATGGAATATGAAACAGCAGCACAATCCGTAGAACTGCTCGCCATGGTCATTATGGCGGCTGCATTCTACTATGGGTATTCTCTGGTAAAGTTCATACCAAAGGAACTGAAATCACTGCAACTGGTGGTTCTTGCACTCTTCTTCATGATCCTGCGGAGGGTAGCGTCTCTCTTTTCGTTCGAGATTGAGGGGGTGGTGGTCCTCGTCTCGGCAATCTCGCTTGTCATAGCAATACTTGCGCTGCTCGGGTTCAAGCGGATGTACCGGAATGTGAGGGGGCGATGAGCCG
>JAYEFK010000208.1:0-3630 GCA_034658575.1 Methanobacteriota archaeon | reverse complement strand
TGTACAATCTTGTGGTTCCTACCACCGGGTACCCGAGCATGTTCAACTTTACAACCCCTCCCGTCCCAGAAACCAATCCGCGAACTTCTCAAAGGATTTCCCCCTGTGGGATATCTTGTTTTTTGCATCACCCATCGATGCAAGCGTGACGCCATCGATCTCGAAGATCGGATCGTACCCAAAGCCGCGCTCGCCTTCTGGCTGGTACGCGATTCTTCCGGTGACCGCGCCTTCGAATGTGATCGCATCCAGCCCTGGCTCACAGTACCCGATAACCGATCTGAACGTGGCTCTCCGGTCACTGCTGTCCTGCATCAGCGATAAAATGCCCGCGTTACCGACAGTGTCCTGGACATACGCGGCATAAGGTCCCGGAAACCCGTGCAGCGCATCGATATAGAATCCGGTATCTTCGACGATCACAGCAGAGCCCAGCCGGTTCGCAGCATTCTCTGCCCCGTACGCAGCAACTGCCGCAACATCGTCCTCCTGCAGTTCGGGATAGCCACAATCGTTCTGCACGATCTCAATTCCAAGCGGTGTGCAGATCGCGACCGCCTCCTCGACCTTGTGACTGTTTCCGGTTACGAATGTGATGATCATGTCTTGCTCGAGTACTGTGTGGATATCTACATACAAAACCACGAGATTGCACAAGATTAACACAGAAATCTTGTGGAAATCTGTGTAATCTTGTGGTTCCTATTACAAGGTATTAGCATGTTCAGGATCATCTCAGACTCGCCGCGTAAGCATCGATCGTCCTATCGATATCCTCTTTCGTGTGCGCAATGCTCAAGAAATTGGTTTCAAACTGCGATGGAGGCAGGAAAACCCCTTTCCCGAGCATCCGGTGGAAGAAACGCAGATATCCCTCTTTGTCACATGCGAGGGTATCCTGGTAGTTACGCGGCATGCTTCCGAAGAATATCTTAAACATGCTCGCAATCCCTGAGACAGCATACGGAAGTTTAAGGTCAGATACGAGATCGCGAAGTGCTCCGCGGATTTTATCGCCTTCTGCATTCAGTCTGGCGTGCACGTTTTCTGATTCGAGCACATTTAGTACGGCAAGCCCTGATGCTATCGATACCGGGTTTCCGCTGAACGTTCCTGCCTGGTAGACGCCGCCAGAAGGGGATATCATTTCCATGATCTCCTTTCTGCCGCCGAAAACGCCGATCGGGAATCCTCCACCGATGATCTTCCCAAGTGTCGTCATGTCAGGAACGACGCCGAAATACTCCTGTGCGCCGCCAAGCGCAAGCCGGAATCCAGTGATGACCTCATCAAAGATCAGGAGCACGTCGTTCTCCTCTGTGACCTTGCGCACATCCTTAAGATAGTCCTGATCCGGCAGGATCGGTCCGATGTTTCCGAGCACCGGTTCAATGATCACGGCTGCCAGATCGTCCCGGTTCGATTCGATCAGTTCGGTCATCGCCTCGATATCGTTGTACGGAGCCTGTTGCGTATGTTTCGTGAAATCATGCGGTATCCCAAGAGAATCCGGAGTTCCCTGTGTGGTTGCTCCCGATCCCGCCTTTACGAGAACCGCATCGTGTGCGCCATGAAACCCACCCTCGATCTTTAGGAAATTGTTCCTGCCGGTGTATCCGCGTGCGGCACGAAGTGCGCTCATGGTCGCCTCTGTCCCGGATGATATGAACCGCAGCATATCGATACTCGGATAGATGGATGCGATCTTTGTTGCAAGCCGTACCTCCGCCTCGATCGGGGTTCCGTACAGCCAGCCGCGGCTCAGCTGGTCTGTGACCGCGTCCATAACCCCTGGATGCGCATGTCCGAGAATCAGCGGACCGTACCCCATGCAGTAATCGGTGTACCGGTTCCCATCGGAGTCTGTGATCGTGCACCCTCTGGCAGATGCTGTGTAGAACGGGTATGGCTTTACCGCACGTACCGGGGAACTGACTCCGCCGGGAATTACATTCTTCGCCTGCTCATAGATTTTTTCTGATTGTGTTGTCATAAATATTCCTCGTTACCGTTGATGGGGGGTTAGCTGGTGTTAGATATCCCAGCCACCTTCTGCGGTATATATTCCAGAGAATTTAAGTCCTCTACTGGTATCTCTTTCACCGTGTTGAGAATCAATGTTATCGGAATACTTAAATTTATAGCAGCCCCTGTGCCTGCCGTCTGCATAGTTGCGGACGTGGGTATTAAGGTTATGAGTGAGAAAGTACCAACCCGAACATCAAGAGGTGATTACAGTTGACGACGGTTACAGTAAGTTTCAAAGGCACTCACGAGAAAATCCTTGAGGAGATGGTGGATCTGGGCATAGTCAAGACCAGAACCGAAGCCATTCGCGTGGCGCTCTTAAACTTCGCTCTTACCAGTGGGATAATGTCGAAAGAGAAAATTCTGGGGGAGATTCACAAACAGGCAAAATCCATTCGAATGAACGAGATCGATCTTCAAAGGATGATAGAACATGCCAAAGAGGAGAATATTCATTGATAGCTCTGTTTTAATAAGAGGTTTGTTATACGAAGAGTCCAACTCAGCTTTGGTCATCAAGATGGTCAGTAGAAGCGAGTTGATAGGCGTTATTAACCCCAAAGTCGTCGTTGAGGTGCTTCATGTGTTGAGAAACTTGAAGAATAAGGACTTCGCATCACTGGCGTTCTCATTCATGCACTCCACATTTGAGATAGTGCCAGAAGAACAATATGTCGAAGAAATGGGGCGGCTGCGGGGAGTCATCAAAGAAAAGGATCTGGAACATCTGGCAACTGCGCGTGCTTCTGGAATTGATATAATTGCGTACGATAGGGACTTTGATGGGTTGAAAGAATATTTTACACCCAAAAAGTTCCTTGTTTCGATGAATCTTATAGCTTACGATACGGTTTACTAAAAAACTGTTCATACCAGCAGTAATCACTGCATTCGCACTCCGCCACCCAAGCATACCCGGTTGCGGATGTGAGCGGTGGTCGAGCCGGGTTTCGTATGCTGCTAAGCCACTTGAGTCGTACGAAGGGTTTTGGCGCATCCCGAAAGAATATCGATATCTTTAAGCAATTTCCGATCTAACACCCCACCACTCAGGGGCATTTAAAAGGAGATCCTACGATGAAACAACTGAAAACTCCACTTGTGGTGTTGAACTTCAAGACGTATATCGAGGCGACAGGCGAAAACGCGGTCCGCCTCGCCGAGATGTGCAGTGACGTCAGCAAAGAGACCGGCATCACAATCATAGCTGTGCCGCAACCCTCAGACATCCGTCCGGTAGTAGAGACCAGCATCCCGGTATTTGCGCAGCATATCGACGGCGCCTCCGCAGGCAGCGGCACGGGGTATGTGCTTGCAGAAGCTGTGCGTGATGCAGGCGCGATCGGGACATTGATCAATCACTCAGAGCGGAGGCTCACGCTCGCCGAGATCGACGCTGCAATCCAGGCGGCACGCCGCACCGGCATTACAACGATCGTGTGCAGCAACAACATCGCAACCACGAAAGCAGCCGCAGCATTAAAGCCGGATTTTGTCGCGATCGAACCGCCTGAATTGATCGGTACGGGAATACCTGTTTCAACAGCCGATCCCGGGATCATTTCCGGTGCGGTGGATGCTGCTCTGGGAATTGATCCCGAC
>JAYEFK010000207.1:0-3655 GCA_034658575.1 Methanobacteriota archaeon | reverse complement strand
CAGGGCTGGTTGTTGAGGATGATTATACCAATATAGAAAAGTTATCGAAGGAAGGCATCATCGTGCCGGAAGAAGAGGGGACTTTGAAGGAATATAATGGACTGCGAAACAGTATCGTCCATAGATATGGTCGCCTTGTAGAGGCGCTGGATGAAATTGAAAAACTCTACCAGATTGCTGCAAAGCTCGCCCTGATCTACGAAAGTGTGTCTGCAAGCGACACTGGAACCGCATAAGAGGGGGGGGCGAAATAATTAAACTGACGGCGTATGAGCGCCGCCAGTATCGCAATTCCGATCACGATCCGATCTTTCCGGCAGCCGCCTGCAGAAGCGTTAGAGCATCCGCCGATGTGATTTTACCATCGCCGTTCATGTCACCCAACTTTCGACCGATGCCGTCTGAGTTCACCCAGTAGCCTCGAGGCGTGTCTTGTTCTCTGTCCCGGAGATCGGGCACGCCGTCGCCGTCGGTGTCTAACATGGACTCTTCTTCGGGTTCTTCTGGTGCGGATACCGCACCTCTGATTGTGCGCTCGACGAATGGGTAGAATCTCAGCACGTTGTCGTCTGCCACCTTGAAGTAGATGTCACCCATAACCTGTTCGATGGTTCCGGAGTCCAGATCGATGACATCATCGTTTTTGAGGATTACCTCCGCGGAGCTTACGGTCACGACCTCCATGCACCCAAATCTATCGCCGATACCGATCTCCAACACATCATCATCGATCAGGAAGACATACATGACCTGCACGATGTTGGAGTCAGGTCCTCTGAAGACAGCATCCACGTAGCACGAGAAGACCGGCACATCATCTTCTCCGCAGATGTCTGCAGTGTATGTGTATACCCGATCCTGATGATTATCTCCGCTGCCGCATGAGATCACCTCACTGTCGAGTTCCTTACCATCCTTGTAAAGCGAGAACCATACCTTATCTCCTTCGAGGTCGATCTGGTTTGGAACAAGAACAAATCCACCGCCGAGAGCCCATTTTTCGCCGGTTGCCAGTGTCTTCTTATCGCAAGAATCCTCAAACTCGACCAGCAGTTCACCGAGTTTATCGGATCTACCATTGATCGCCACACACTGCCCCCCTACCCAGCCCTCTGCCAGATATCCCTCATGTCCGTCAACGGTCAACCCCTCCTCGTTCTCGTGAAGTTCGTATTCCTGATAGACCGGGTGGGTCGTGTAGGATAGATGACCTTCACCGATTGTCCGATTGTATCCCGATAGAGTGCCGGGTGCTATCTCCAGTGTCTCGGTTGATGCATCGCTATCGATATCATACCAGAACGCAGCGAAGTTGGAGGCGTGCCATACGATAGCAGCGCTCTGAGTCCCGCCCTGCCTCTGAACCGCACCGCGAACCTCGTACGTTCCGGGTTTGGTCAGTTCTGCGACAGGAGCAAATCGGAGTGTCTCGTTGTCGGCAACAACGAGTCTGATGTCATCCATAAGATCGATGGTTGCGTCTTCCGAAAGAGTAATGTCATCGTAATTCTCCATCTGGATCGTGTTGTTCGAAGTGCTTACAATCTCCATCTCGTCGCACTCCTCGCCTGTGTCTACAGGGATGGTATCATCTGATATCTGAAAGGCGCCCTCGATTACGACCATGCCAATCTCTGTGCCGGCAAAGACGCTGTCGATATGAAGCACGACGAGCGGGACATCATCCAGTTTTCCGAGATCTTTCTCGTATACATAATCGTCTGGCGAGGTCACGATCTCGGTGTCAACACTTTTTCCGTCCTTCATCAGTTCGAGCTGTGCTTGACTTCCATCGGTATCAAGTTGTATGATCTTTAATTCATATCCTTCCTTCAGTTCGAGTGACGCTCCGGTAGAGATCGTATGTTTCTCGTCTTCATCGATTAAGACCTTGCTCAGCATATCCTTTGAAAGAAGGCGGATGTTCTCGTCTGCTATACTCGCATCATCCTCCTCATAGCCTGCGAAATACTTCTCTGCCATGAAGCCGATCACCTTGTAAGAGCCCCAATCGCCGTATTCGAAGTCAACATCGGTTGCTTCGGTCACATATTCGATCGCCCCCGCCTCGATCGTTCGATCGTACATGGACAGTGCACCGGCTGCAATCCTCAGCGTCTCAGTCATCAGATCGTCGTCCGGATCATACCAGAAGGCAGCGAAGTTAGAGGCGCTCCACAAAATATCCTCGGTCTGTGCGCCTGTAAGATTTATCACCTCACCGCGGATCTCAACAGGTCCGTCTGCAGGGTGCGGTGTCGGGGTTGGTGTTGGTCCGGGATCCAGAGCCGGGCATGCACGGTTGACGTACGGATAATACCTGTAATTGTCAACCCCATTCCCGTCCCTGTCATCAGCAACATGGATCCGGAGATCTCCTGCTATACTGATATCGGAATCCATGCGAAGATGGATGTTTTTGCTGTTTACGAGTCGAACCGATTCAGACGTGACCGTCTCCGCCTTCATCATGCCAGCCCCCGTCTCGATGACACTGACAGGATCGTCATCGATCAGCATCGCGTATTTGAGTTGTATGAAATTGGTTACTGTGCCACGAAAGATCGCGTCCACATACACGCTGAAGATCGGTACATCAGCCTCCGACCCCACATCCTCCTGATATACGAAGGTGCTCGTTGTCGGAACGTTCCACATCTTAACGGTGTATGCTCCGGGAGAGCCGTTGATATGCATACAGTTGCCAAACCAATCTCCAGTTTCGCGTGGCTGGATAACCGACGATGCCACCTCCGCACCGTTCTTGAAGAGCGAGAGCAAGACCTCATTTGCACCAAGATCGATCCACATCACAACAAGGGAGTACCCGTTCCCGAGATCCCACTCATCCCCTGCCGCAAGTGTCTTCTTGCAGCCCTCATCCATCTCAAAGATGATTGGCGATATCAGATATGGCTTGCCATTTACAGCCATGTACCGCTCTCCAAACCATCCGATCGCGAAGTATTCGCCGATCTCGGGGTTCGCATAGCATGACTCGACCCGATATGTGGCATATTCGAGATCGCCGCTCTCGATGGTATCTGGTACTGTAACGGTCGATGTGAGCGAGTCAGACATCAGGTTCCGGTCTACATCGTAATAGAGCCCTGCAAAGTTCTGTCCGGTCCAGGTGAACGGAGCGATCTGGGTTGCAGCATCCACGACCCCGCCGCGGATCTGGACCCCGTCCAGCACCTCGCATACAGGTTCTGCAGGTGGTGGTGTTGGTGTTATCCAAGGTGTCGGTTCCGGGACTGCTGTTGGTGTTTCCACTGGCGTTGGCGTCTCATTCCACCCCGGCGGGTAGGTGCCGTTACCGCCCTGCGCCTCGTTCATCTCCGCGCCTGCTGCTATGCTGAATACAGCAGCCGCGAGCGCGATCAGCATAATTATTCGTATGTTCATATTTACAACTCCTTAATGCAGCTCCAGAGTCTGCAGTCACTATCATACATACAAGCAGCCTATAAAGTTTTACTTCTGCAAGGGCTTGTCGCATCGACCTGACACCACAGACCATGACCGCCCCATCAGAAACCCTGATTAGCCATGAAGGCGATACATCTGGTATCATGACCTCATTTAAGGAATTCGCAGATGCCTGCGAGACGATCGAAGGGATCGCAGGTTCGCTTGAGATTACGGCTGTGGT
>JAYEFK010000206.1:0-3655 GCA_034658575.1 Methanobacteriota archaeon | reverse complement strand
TCCCCTCCGCGTCCCTCCGCGTACTCTGCGGTTAAATTCCCGGTTTGGTTATAGTATCCCACACATCCCGGGTAGTTCCGGCATAGTGAAGTCCACTGATAGTGGTTTTGGGTACCTGAGTAGTTACAATAAATCTTCGGTATCTGCTTTTTCGGATGCTTCATGCTTGAGCGGTAATAAGTAGATTCAAACAGATACATTACAGCAAACTATATGACCCGAAAACACCGGAAGAGATGGATCAAGAACATTGCCGGGCAGCAGATCGAGCGGCTCTTCGAACTCGCCGAATCGATATCAGAAGCGCGTCCGCTCTTGTGCGACCGCTACGTCCATATAGCAAGACGGATCGGGATGCGGCATCGCGTACGCATCCCCGCGCACCTGAAGCGCAGGATGTGCAAACACTGCGGGAAATATCTTGTTCCGGGCAGAACATGCCGGACGAGACTGAACGGCACCTGCGTGGTCGTGACATGTCTTGCCTGCGGAAAACAGACCAGATATCCATACCACCATGACCGCAATCATACTCCCGACAAAGAACGAGCGTGAATCCATCAGGGAAACCATCCGCCGCATCCGAAGCGTCTGCCCTGACCGGATTGTGGTGGTCGATGGGCACTCTGCCGATGGAACCGCTGGGATCGCAAGACAGATGGGCGCCACAGTCATATCCGACAACGGGAAGGGGAAGGGGGATGCGCTTCGGGTTGCTTTTGAGTATGTGGGCGATGATGTCGTATTCGTGGATGTCGATGATACGTATCCTGTCGAGCGCATCCCTGAATTTATCGATGCGCTCAAAGATTATGATCTTGTGATCGGAGAGCGCACGGAATTTGTTGCAGGTTCGCTTCCGCTCCTGCTCAGGATCGGCGACTGGATATCAATGACCGCGTTTCTGGTGCTGTACGGTGTGAGACTCGACAATCTATCCGGATTCCGCGGCATTACAAGGGATGCGATCTCGCAGATGAAACTTGAGTCGGACGGCTTCGGGATCGAGACCGAGATCACGGCAAAGTCTGTGCGGCTTGGTCTGCGGATCAGGAAGATCCCGATCACATATTCGGTACGGGAAGGAGACTCGAAATTCAATCCGATCCGGGACGGGATTGCTGTGGTGTGCGCGATGGTGCGGTACCGGTTCTCACGGGGACTAAAGCAGGGAATTTAACCGCGGTCTGCAAAGCAGCGCCGAAGGCCGAACGAGAGATGGAGCGGGGGGAACTCTGCACTCACTTACGTAGCACCAGGATATACCGCGTCAGACTCCGGTGAACACGATTTTTATAGAGTCCGGTCACAACAAAGCCGATCTCATCAGCCCACGGCAGTTCAAAGTCAGAGACCACAACTGCATGTCCGCTCTTCTTCATCACGCGATATATCTCCAGGAGAGCGTTCTTGTAGAGCGATTCGACGGATTCTGCCATGACAACGGCAGATCTCCCGTAAGGCGGGTCAGTGACCACTGCATCGATCGACCCGTCCTTAAGCGGCAAATTGCAGGCATCGCCGGAAGCCAACTGGTACTCAAATCCGTGCGATATGAGATTCAGGTCCGCTCCGCGTACCATCGATTCCTGTACATCGATCCCGAGCACCCGGGCGTGGATCATGCCTGCTTCGAGCAGGATGCCACCGGTTCCGCAGAACGGATCGAGGACGAGGTCATCCGTGCGGATTTCGCAGAGATTTACGATTGCACGAGCTATATCCGGCGAGATCGCTCCCGGATAAAAGAACGGCTTCTTGTGCGGCAATCGATCCCAAAACTTCCCCCGGTCTATTGATGCGAGGACTTCCCCGAAGACGCATGAATCTTTTGTGACGATTGCACGGAACCGGTGGTCCGGATTGGCTAAATCTACCTTCGCTCCACTATTCCTTTCAAAAATAACCTCTCCTATGAGCCGTTCCACGCGTGTTGCCGGTATAAAGGAGCCTTTTATCTGCTTTACCCTGACGCTGAATGTTTCTCCTCTGGGCACGATTATCTCTGCGCTCCGAACCGATTCAAGGATGCTTGACTCCAGCGGATCACACTTAAGGATGACTGAGACGATATGATGCGTCATCGCAAGTCTCGCGGACAATATTTTTGATATCTCGCAGGGATCGCCCCGGATCTTTAAGAGCAGGCACTGTTCCCAACTCTTTGCGAGGTTATGCTCGATATCGAGCGCACGCATACATGCGAGCACCTCGCTTTCTGGTATGGCATCATGCTCACCAGAGAGTTCGAACGCCAGTAACGCCTCTAACATCGACGCTTGCGTCATCGTCTTCATAGCTTCGGGTTTTCAGGTTTGCCGCCCGCCCGCTGCGGAGCATGTCGCTTGTGTTCGCTTGTGCGGATCAAGTCGATTATGCGAGAGATGCTATCCTCTGGTATCCCGCATGCCACGACCTCTTCCACACTCAGGTTCTCATCAACAAGCATCCTTAAGATCCGGTCGATCTCCTGATACCGCATCCCGAGTTCCCCCTCATCGGTCTGCCCTGCCCAGAGTCTTGCAGACGGTGGTTTTTCGATGATCCGTTCCGGAACACCGAGGTATCTGGCAAGTTCGAACACCTCGGTCTTGTATAGATCGCCGAGCGGCTCTATGTCCACACCTGAATCGCCGTATTTTGTGGCGTATCCAAGAAGAAGCTCTGTCCGGTTTCCGGTTCCGATTACAATCCGGTTCAGGAGATTTGCATAGTAATAGAGCACGCACATCCGGGTTCGTGCGATCAGGTTCCCGTTCGAAACGGCTGCGCCCAGATCGTAGTCGGGAATTAAGCCCGAAAATGACTGCAAAACGTCGCTGATCTCGATCACCCGGTACTCGATCCCGAGCCGATCCGCAATATCGATGGCATCACCCCCATCCTGTTCTGGTGTGAGATTCCGTACAGGAAGTAGGATGCCAAGCACGTTTTCATGCCCGATCGCGCAAGCGGTCAGATATGCCGCAACCGTTGAATCGATGCCGCCGCTAAGCCCGATGACTGCACCGCTTGCACCTGATTCTTCCAGCTGGACGCGGATGAATGATGCGATCGCATTCTTGATATGGTCTGGGTTCATGGATGCGTGGAGGTGTGTGGATTTAACTAAATGCGGTTGACCGTCGCCCCTAATAAGTTTTTTAGGGTGTCGCCCTTCAATCTGTGTTCATCTGTGTAATCCACGGATGATAAGGTTTTTTTAGCCACAGTCTACGAGTTTGCGAACTCTCGTGAATCGCCACAACTTATTAAACATGCGCGTAGATCTCGCCTGAGATCTCTTTGATGCTGCCGCTCCCATCGATCGTCGTAAGTAGCCCCAGATTCTCATAATAACCGATAAGCGGATTGGTCTCTCGTTTATATACCAGGAGGCGGTTCCGAACAGATTCCTCTGTATCATCGTCGCGCTGGTACAGTGCCCCGCCGCACAGGTCGCACACCCCTTCATTCTGCGGCGGATTAAACGTCAACTGGTATGTAGCTCCACATTCGCATACACGGCGTGCGGATAGGCGGGCGATCAACCGGTCATCAGGCACATCGATGTTGATCACGAGGTCGATCCTCCGTTCAAGTCCTGAAAGGATGCGGTTGAGCGCATCTGCCTGCGGGATCGTTCTCGGATAGCCATCGAGGATGCAGCCTGATG
>JAYEFK010000205.1:0-3663 GCA_034658575.1 Methanobacteriota archaeon | reverse complement strand
GTGACCGAAGAGAATCCCGAAGAGCCGGTGACCGAGGATTTCGTCGTGGCTTATGACAAGGAACGTTTCTCAAGCAACTTCAATATACTGGATCGGGAGCTTGCGAAACTGCGGGCAGAGCGAGGCGGAGACGTCGTGAAGATCGTGGATTACGAGATTCTTGAGACGATGCTCGACATGCAGGCGCTTAAAAGGATGATCCTCTCGGATAAGAAGTACACCGCTGCGAATAAGATCCTGACGATAGCGATATGCAAACACAGCATCGCTCCTGAGATCAAAAAAACGCTTGCGAACATCTCAGATATTCATCTGAGACTCAATAAATATAATGACACAATGATACTCTATGGCGAGAAGCCGACGACGGGGGTATATGTGATCGAGCCAGAGGTCAGACGCGGATACAAAGACGTTAAACTGACCCCGGTGAGATAATGTATACATTTATAGCACTACTTATAATCTATGTCGCAGCGTTGATCGCTGTCGGGTGTCATTTCGCAAAGAAGCAGCGGACGATGACCGATTTCTGGATTGCAGGGCGAGAGATCGGAGCAGGGAACATCGGGATGTCTGCTGCGGCATCATGGCTCACTGCGGGAGCCCTATTCCTCGTCACCGGGATGTTTCTCTTCGTTGGAACAGGATCGATCTGGATATTTGTTGCGCCAAATATCATCGCGCTTGCTGCAATTGCACTCCTTGTCCCGCGGATTAAGCGTCTCCCGTCACTGACCCAGCCGGAACTGATCGAACTTCGGTACGGACCCCTGCTGCGTGCGCCGATTGCAATAGCGATCACGATCGTGATGATACTCTTTGCGGTCACTGATTTCAAGGGGTTCGGTTACGTACTCTCTGTATTCTACGGCATCCCACAGATCTATGCCGTGCTGATCATGGTGGTTGCAATCTCGCTCTATGTGACGCTTGGCGGTCTTCGGGCGGTGATATGGACAGATGCGGTCCAGTTCGTCTTCCTTGCCGCGCTTGCAATCCTGATCGGAGCTGCAGCGCTGTATATTCCGGCGCAGAATACAGGCGTGGCTGTATCCGACCTCTTTACCGGGATGGATGCCGGTTTCTGGGATATCTTTGCTCTCGGCGGGATCGTTGGAGTATTCATCATGATGATCGCGATGCTTCCGGGATGGATCACAGAGCAGGACCAGTGGCAGCGTGTGTGGGCGGCAAGGGGCGTGAAATCGGCACGGTACGGGATGATGCTCGGTTCAGTGCTGGTAGCTTTCGTATTCTTTGTCTGTTTCCTTGCAGCGATCGGGCTTAATGCGATGTATCAGGTACCTGCAGACTTGCACGGTGCCGAACAACTCTACCTAATATTCATCCAGGACACATTTCCGCCAGCCGCAATCGCTGTAATTGCGATAGGATTTGCCGCAGCCGCGATGTCCTGCGCAGACACGTTTGCAACTTCAGGCGCATCCTGTATATCAAGAGACATCTACCAGCGGTTCGTAAAGCCAGATGCGACGATGAAGGAGATGCGAACCGTAAACCGCGCGCTGATCGTCGTGATGCTCGCAATCTCTGCCGCAATCTCGATGCACGTCGAGACGATACTGGACGCGGTCATCATGGCAACCGTTATCGGCACGTCATCCTACTTCTTCCCGATCATGGGTGCGCTCTTCTGGAAGCGTGCTACCGCGAACGGAGCACTTGCAGGACTCGTAATCGGCGGCACCGCCCAGATCGGGCTGATCATCGCGGAGGCTACATACCTCGGAAAACTCGACGCGATATCCCCATTTTTGATCGAGCACGGCGTCCTCATAGCGGTATCGATGAGCGCTTTCTCGTTTATCGGGGTGTCGCTCGCAACAAAGCGACCCGATGACCACAATCTTGCTCCGTTCTTCCCGGATGTGGCAGAGCGTTTCATAAAGAAGGGTGCGGCGTCGGTGGACCGGGGCGACCCGGAATACGCACGGTTCAGAAGAGATGTCGAGAAGCAAGTTTCAGGAGAGCGCATGCATCTAAGCGCTGTTGTCAGAACAAAGCATGTGTTCGACTGGGGCGAACTGATCTTAAAACTTGCAGATACACGCGCATGGATCGCACCGAGTGGAGTTGAGGTCGCATACCGAATGTCGAGCACGGATATGCTTGCGTGTCCAAGAATCGTGCATGGCGGCGAGGATCAAGTCTGGATATTCGCTGAACCGCCCGCGGATCAGGAGGACGAGGTCCTGATAGAGATGTTTGCCGCGCGTCAGGAGATTCGAGGGGTACTCGCTTAACATTCCACAAAATGGCTGCCAGCGCTTCGCAGACGCTCCCATTCGAGTATCACGGTCTTCTCGGGATCCTTAAATGTGCTGCCTATCTCGTAGCAGTCCTTGCCATGTTTTTCTGCGATCTGCACCGCGGAATCTACCTCATCTGCCGGTAGGACGATGCAGAACCCGATCCCCATGTTATAGACCTGGTACATCTCTGCTGCACTCACAGGTCCGTGTTTCCGGATCAACTCGAAGATCGGGGGCGTTTTGGGTAGATTATCGATCTTAAACCCGCAGTCCCTGCTGACCCTCCTGAGATTCAAGAACCCGTCGCCCGTTATGTGGGCAAGCGATCTCAGATCCAGACCGGCGTCAATCATCGCTCTAACCTCTTTTACGTAGATATTCGTTGGCTCGAGCAGTTCCTCGCCGAGTGGTCTTCCAAGTTCATCGATATACTCATCAGCGCCAAATTTATCCAGGAGAACCTTCCTTGCAAGCGTCATCCCGTTGCTGTGGACGCCCGAACTTGCAAGACCGAGTATCACGTCCCCTTCCTCGATTGCATCCCCAGTGATGATCTTATCCTTCGAAACAATGCCGACCCCCATCCCTACGAGATCGAAACCCCTGTTCTCTCGAGGTCCTCTGATCATCTCCGGCATGATCGCGATCTCTCCGCCAGAGAGCGTTACCTCCGCGCGCCTGCATCCTTCCACCACGCCTTCTACGATACTCTCGAGAAGAGTCGGGTCAGGTTCCTGCACTGCTATATAATCAACAAGCGAGATCGGCAGAGCACCGACGCAGAGTATGTCGTTTACGTTCATGGCAACACAATCGATGCCGACCGTATCGTACTTTTCCAGTTCCTGCGCGATAAAGACCTTTGTCCCGACTCCATCGGTCTTGATCGCCATTGCCCTTCCATCTCCTATATCGATAACTCCTGAGAAATGCCCTATCGGGATTGCAGGTTTTCCTGTGGTGTTTCTGAAGTCAAAGGTCCCTTTGCAAAGTTCCACGATCCTTTGCAATGCGATCTCCACTTTTCCGGTATCAGCGCCAGCAGTCTGGTAGGTAACATAATCATCCATATTCTACTGATACAATCTGAAAAACTAAAAGGGTATTGATCCTGATATTCTATGATCTCCGACCGGCAGTGAGGGTGTTGTACACAATTTTGTGCACGGTTATTAGGAGGTGATCCAGCCGCAGATTCCCCTACGGCTACCTTGTTACGACTTAACCCTCCTTGCGAAGCCCAGATTCGAATCCCCCATAAGGAAGACCCTCATCCAAACCTCACTCAGATGGTTTGACGGGCGGTGTGTGCAAGGAGCAGGGACGTATTCACCGCGCTGTGTTGAAACGCGATTACTACGGATTCCAGCTTCATGAGGGCGAGTTG
>JAYEFK010000204.1:0-14610 GCA_034658575.1 Methanobacteriota archaeon | reverse complement strand
AACCGGTCATCAGGCACATCGATGTTGATCACGAGGTCGATCCTCCGTTCAAGTCCTGAAAGGATGCGGTTGAGCGCATCTGCCTGCGGGATCGTTCTCGGATAGCCATCGAGGATGCAGCCTGATGTGCAGTCCGGCTTTGCGAGCCGATCCTCAACGATCGCGATCAGTATCGAGTCAGGGACGAGTTCGCCCCTGTTCATGTATTCGGAAGCACGGTTGCCGAGTTCTGTGCCTTTTGCTGCCCGCAGGATATCGCCTGTGGAGATATGTGGAACCCTGATCCGCTCAGCAAGCAACTTCGCTTGCGTGCCTTTTCCAGACCCAGGCGGTCCAAGGAGTATGATGTTAGTCATGCGCCACCGAAGAACTGCCGCATCATCGGATGCATCTCCATCATCTGCTCGGATGCGAGATCCTCATACAATCGGTAGACGATGCTCACTGTGAGCAGAAGTCCGGTACCGCCTGCACCGCCGACCGTTCCCAGCATCGATGCTACGAGCGTGAGCGCGCCGATCAATGCGCCGCCGATGATCGTTACCTTTGGCACGTACCGTTCCATGACCCGCTCGATGCTCTGCGGACTCCGTCTGAACCCGGGAATCTGCATTCCGGACTGGAACACATTCTGCGCCACGTTCTTTGCGCCCATGCCTGTAGTCTCGATCCAGAAGAGAGCAAAGATGATGCCGCCGACGATCAGCATCGTGGCATCACAGAGCACATGGAGTATGATCTGCCAGAGATCCGGTGACGCCATTGCAAGGCCCGGTGATGAATACTTCGCCGCGACAAGCGACGGGATCCAGTCATGCGGGCTATGGATCGGTGCGAGATAATACATGATCCCGCCAAGCGGCGTGGTTCCGCCTTTCTCGAATTCCCCGAGTATCGTGATTCCATTACGGGATAGCATCATACCGATCATCTGGATGTTTGCCTGAAGCGCCCGTACAAGGATCATCGGAAGCACGCTTGCATATATAAGTTTTATCGGAAATCTCCCTCTTGCACCACGGACCGCGCTATGCGCAAGCGGAATCTCTATCCGGGTACTCTCCACAAAGACGACGAAAAGGAAGATGGTGATGGTTGTGACCAGCGCAAGGATTCCTGTGTCGATCAGGATATGGGTCACGTCTGTTGGCAGTCCGGTCTGCGCAAGATACACCCACCGTGGAAGCACCCCGATTGGAACATTTCCACCCATTTCTGGTATCCAGCTGAACAGCCCTGTTATGATCTGCTGGGAGACCCCGGCAACGATGAAGAGCCCCACACCTGACCCAATGCCCCACTTGGAGACGATCTCGTCCATAAACAGGATCAGGACGCCGCCGGCGCATATCTGGATTAAGAGAATGAGTGTGAGTACAGACTCGCTGACGCCAAGATCCGCCGCAACGATGGTTGATGGCTGGATATATCCACCGAGCACCTGTGGAAGTGCCGTGAATAGGATCATCGCGAAGACGAGCAGCTTCTGTGCGCCCTGAAATAATGCCTGATCATGCGGATCAGACATGTCGAGATTTATGACTTTCGCACCAACAAGCAGTTGCAGGATGATCGAACCCGTAACGATAGGACCGATCCCGAGAAGCATCAGTGTTCCGCCCTGCCCTGCAAAGAACGCACGGTACATGTGGAACATATCGACTGATTCAGGCGACATGCCAAAGAGCGGGACGTTTGAGAGCGCGAAATATAAGGCGAGAATACCTGCAGTCCATGCAAGCTTCTTCTTGAGGTGCACGTGCCCCTCAGGGCTTGTGACCGCTGGCAATCTGGCAAGTATCGGTTCGAGAGCTCCTCTGAAACTCATTGCAACACCACTAACCACTTAATTAAATATGAATCACTGTTCCGCCTGCATTCTCGATCTTTGTGACCGCGTTTTTAGAGAACGTTGATGCGGATACTGTTAGTGCCCGGTTCACCCTGCCGGTGCCAAGAACCTTGTCGATACCGAGTATGTTAACATCGATATGCACCGCACCATCCTTCTCTTCGGCAAACCCTGCGCGCAGCAGTTCAGGTATCCTTGAATCGAGTTCGCACACGTTGATGCTTTTTGTGCTGACAATGGCTTTTTGTGGACGTGTGAACCCGTGCTTCCCATACACATATCCGCGCAGCAGTGCTCGCGTCGCATGGTGTTTGCCTGCGCCACACTTGCCGCGTCCACCCCGGTTTCCCGCACCTCGCCGGTTCTTGTGAGTGCCTCCGCCACATGTGCGTGATCCTCGAAATTTCTTTGTATTCATCCTCGCTTAACCTCCGTGTTTATCTAATTATGTGCGCAACGCTAATAAATTTATGTATATGTTGATATTAAACCTGTTCATGAGATACCGCACCTATCACTTCCCTACGGGAGTGCCGGTAATCTCTGTTTTCAGAATTTCAACCCTGCGCATCGGATATATGGTTTTGATATTGCGGTAAACCTTTGCGGAAAGCTTTCCGTTCACGACTTCTTCGATTAACTTCTCGAAATCAAGTTTCCTTGCGCGATCGTGGATAAGTTCTTCCATACTCTTGCGTACCGCCTCGATCTGGCTTGTTTTTGCACGGTGCGTCGTAAAACAGGTTGGTTTTATCCGCATCCGGTACCCATCCTTCGTATATACTTCCAGATTTGTATCGATGCGTGACGTCTGGCGCTTGATCAGTGATCCAATGTAATCGTTCGTCATCTGATGCCCGGTGAAGGATGTGCCTGCCGTATCTCCACTCACATCAGTGATCTTGAAGTGTAGTTTGGTGTTCTGTTTCGAGTAATCCTTGACCATATCGCCTACCGTGACACTAAACGTCCGTCCGATCAGTTTCTCTGGCGCATCTGCAAACGTCTCACCTATGACCGCCCTGCCAAACATCTCCTGAGATACGATCTGGTACCATTTCTTTGTCTTCCAGCGATCGGTTTTTCTTACCGTTTTTCTTGCCAATGTTTTTCCTCCGGATGATGGTTATGTTGCCACTTTCGTGTTATAAAGATTATGTACTATGAAACCAATCTGTTCCTATGCTGATGGAACTGCTGATCCTTATATCATCCGCCCTTTTCCTGGCGTATTCGAGCGACTGGTTCACTGGAGGCGCATCAAAACTCGCAAAAGCCGTTGGAGTGTCAGAGTTCCTGATCGGGGTAACCGTGTTGGCGATTGGAACCTCGCTTCCCGAGATCGTCGTATCGGTGTACGCAGCATTCACAGGTAATCCCGAGCTTGCCGCCGGAAACGTAGTCGGAAGCAACATCACCAACGTCGCGCTGGTGCTTGGTGTGGCATGTATAGTTAGCCCCATCGCCATCGATCGCAGTATATATCGTGATGTTAAGATCCATGTCCTGATACTTGCAATAGTATCGTGCTACTTCTTGTATGCCAACAGGATTTCATGGATGGCGGGGCTGCTGCTTGTCATGGTGTACGTGTGGTATATCTGGGACGGATACACCAGACACCGATCTACACACCCGGTTCCCGAGATTAGCGGTAACAGAAAGGATCTTGTGTGGCCTCTTGGGCAGACCATTGCAGGAGGTCTTGGCGTGTTCGTGGCATGTAATTTCCTGGTGGACGCTGCCATCGGTATCGCATCGGAACTGGGAATCTCCACAACGGTCATCGGACTGACACTGGTAGCACTCGGCACATCGCTTCCCGAACTTGCAGTGTCGATCGCAGCCGCCCGGAAACGGTGGGGTATGATGGTCATTGGAAACGTTATCGGAAGCAACATTGCAAACATCCTGCTCGCTCTTGGGATCAGCGCGGGATTCAGCACCATTCCGCTGGTCGATGCAATCGTGGACAATATCGTCCTGATGGTCTTCCTGGCGATGGCTATGGTGATATTCGTGAGATATCGCGGGGTATTTGATAGGAGGGTCGGCATCCTGTTTGTTATGGTCTACATGGCATTCATTGCGATGATATTTATGGTAGATTAGTCAGAATCAGCATCTGGCGGACTAATGTTTTGGTGAGGATTACCCGAAGAGGCTTGCTATGCATCGTTTTTGGGCGGATCTTTGAAAGATGAGTTGATTAGTATATTAATTTTTGGGATTCCTTAATGAGTCCCTGCAGGACGCATCGACACCGCTGCCAGCAGGGCAAATGCGTTAACATCGCCTTCCGCTGCAGATCACCGCAGCTGCGCATGAAGCCGTATGATGTCAGACTTCGTCACTATGCCAAGTATCTTCGACTGATCATCCCTATCGACCACCGGAAGTCGCCCTATATCGTTTAACACAAGTTTGCGCAGCGCATCCTCAAGCGACTCATCAGGATATGTCACAATAAGCGACGTGGCAGGTGCCATTACCTGCTCAACGAGAACCGCTTCACGATCCTCGACCGGCACGCGTTCGGCATCCTTGAATGTCACGACACCGACAAGGCGGTTATCATCGAGTACCGGATACCCGATGTGCCCGTACTTGGTGATCAGGTTCAGTACGGCCTGGACGCTGTTTGTTGGATTTACGGGCATTATATCAACAGACATCGCATTGCGCACGGATGCATTCTCAAGAATGTCGATCGTTAGTTCCTCGCGGTGCGCTGGTGAATCCACCCTTGCAGTAACCTGTTTTTCATAGATCGTCCAGTTGCTTGTCACAAGGTACGCGATGGTCGAGGCAAACATCAGCGGAGGCAGCAGATTATAGTTTCCGGTGAGTTCGGAGACCATCACGATCGCAGCGATCGGAACGCGCGCTACTCCAGCCAGGAGTGCTGCCATACCGATGAGAACAAACGATGTTGACTGCACATCACCGATGATCCCCGGGGAAAGGGCGTGTGCCGCAATTCCGAAAGCACCGCCGAGCATGGCTCCGATCACGAGCGATGGAGCGAAGACGCCACCGCTTCCCCCGGAACTGATCGTAAACGATGTCGCAACGATCTTGGCGAGGAGGAGCAGCACCATAATCTCGAATGCAAGGTTTCCATCGATAGCTGATTGTATAATACCATAACCCGTCCCCATGATGTCGTATCCGTAGCCGCATGACTGCTGGAGGGAGAGAGTGAAGATTCCGAGCAGAAGACCGCCGATTGCTGGCTTTAAATAATTCCTTATGGCGAGTTTTCTGAATATGCCGCGCATCCGGTAAAACACATTGAGATACAGGATACCTGCCAGACCGCAGAACAGACCGAGCATGGCATCGAATATCAGTTCGAGTGGATGCTCAAACACGTACTCAGGTGTCGCGAAGAGCGATCCCCACCCGAATACGGAACAGAAGACCGAATACGCTATGATGGATGAGATGAATGCCGGAACAAGCGACTCGAATTCCGAGTCCTTTTTGTACAACACGCTGATTGCGAAGAGGGCACCTCCGAGTGGCGCACGGAAGATGCTGCCGATGCCGCCTGCCGCACCACAGAGAAGCATCACCCTTCTGGACTTGTCATCAAGTTTCAGTCTGTCTGCAAGGTATGACCCGAAACCGGCTCCGATCTGCGCGATCGGTCCCTCCCTGCCCGCGCTTCCGCCAGTGCCGATAGTGATCGCAGATGCAAACGTCTTGATGACTGGCACCCGTTTTCTTATGATTCCCTGATTCTGATGGTATGCATCGATCACGGCATCGGTTCCGTGCCCTTCCGCCTCGGGAGCATACCTATAGATGAGGCTGCCTGCGATAAGCCCGCCAATTGTTGGCAGCAGCATCAGAATCCATGTGTGCGGATCGCTTAACAAGCCCGGCGGCATAACATCAGGCGCAGTGAAGATATCCGCTTCACCGCCTGGTGGAGGTGGATAATAATGCCCGATGCCGCCAAGCAGGTAGTGTGATGCAATTGATAGCAGGTAATAGAAAAAAACAGCGCCCATGCCTGCGACAATTCCAATCAAGATGCTGTATGGAACCCAGTGCTCGATATACTCAAAATTTAATTTCCGCAGGTGATCTCTGGCAACTGCCGATGATAGCTTCCTGCTATTCTTCACTGTGATTCCTCAACTTAGATGTTGTGACTGTAAGATATTTAAGGAGTCTTCCGGATTGTGTATAGTCCCGAAACCTTCGACTTTATATACCCATCTTCTCTGCATGGGGCGACGAAACAAAGTCATAAAATTAACAGACAAGAAAATACGGTACATAATTTTGAGCAAAGACCAGAAATGACAGCACTAAAAGCATTGCGCAGGATATGAAATTAAGCGAATCCACTGTTAAGGGAGTTCGGATGCACTGGACAAAATACCATGAGCCGATACCGATTAAAAAATTTGACCGGAAGAAGAAAGAGCCTAGACGAAGGCTAAAAGGAGCTAATACTTGAGGTGCACGAAGAGCAAAAATTGGGTGCGAGAAGGATCTGAGAAGATAATCGAGTTCAAGTACGGGACGCACATCCCGCACAACCGCATCCATCAAGTTCTTTTGTCGCTGGCTCTGGATGACAGCTCAAGATATGTCCTGGCAGGCGATGAATTTGATGCGGCTACTGGTGAGAAAACAGCATTGGTATTGTGGAGGCTGTGCTGGACGAGTATGGGTGGATCCGAAAGATAGAACAGGTGATAGCCGATAGGGGGAGCCGATATTATGCGAATAAGAAAGACAAACATGGCAGGAGTGAAAGCGAGTTCGATGCATTCCTGAAAGGGCACGGCATAAAGCAAAATCGTTGCAAGGGTTAAACATCCCCGAGACCAACGGAAAGATCGAAAATGGCACGACCTGTACGAGAAACAGCGAATGAAATTCAAGAGTTTTGCAGATTTTGTAAAATAGTACAACACAGTACGGTATCATGAAAACCTGGATACAAAGCATTCTTCAGACGCCGGAGGATGCATTTTGGTCAAGACTTCCGGATGGATGCCGGATTGTAAGAAAATTTGGAAAGTGAAGGGGTGTATATAAAGTCAAAACATTTGGGACTACACACCAGCATACGAAAAGGTTATGTACTGGGAGTGTTAAGTTGAGGGTGATCAATTGATTTATCGATGCAGCTTATAGGATTTGAGTAGTTCAGTTCTGTGTGCGCTTTTCTAAGTTGGTTGGTTTAAACTAAGAAGGAGGAAGAAAATTGTTCGGAGGAGAAACCTACGATGCACCAGTTGCCGAAGGCACGGAGTATGATGTCACCATAGAAGACATTGCCAGAGAAGGAGATGGCATAGCCCGTGTACAAGGCTTTGTGATTTTTGTGCCCGGCACAAAGATCGGAGACAACGTCAAGATCAAAGTTGACAAAGTCATGAGACGGTTTGCAATCGCGTCTGTATCAGATTGAATTATAAATCGTTTGGAATTTAACGTCGGGTTCCGGGCGTGCATCTCGTGTTGTTGAACCACAATGATTCAACATGCGATGCACACGCCCGGAACAATTTTTTTTAGAACGTCAATTGCGGATCGATCCATGCATTATGCGAATTATGGGCGATCAATTATTTTATTCGGCTGCGCAACAACAGACTGCTTTTGCAATCAGGTCACCGGGAATCCTGTAAAAAAGTACAGCCAAGCATCTCTTTTGTGAATTCAAACGTCCCTGTGATCCCGACCGACTCAGGAAGATCCCCGAGTCCTGCCCTTATGATCAGATCCCCTATCTCGTGGTCGATAACCTTTGCGATCCCGAGTATCGATGTAGTCGGGCGCGGATTCACATCAACCACATAGAGTTCATCGCCTGCAACGATATCGACTCCGGCATACCCCCTGCACCCGAGTACATCTGCTGCTTTTGCGGCTGTATTCATGACCTCATCCCACCGTGGAGTCTGATATGGAACAATCCCGCCATTATACTTGATGGTCTCTGTTCCGATCTCGACCATCTGCTTGTTCACGGTGAGTGGAAGCGTGGTTTTGCCGATGATCAGACTCGCGCTCAGGTGTTCTCCGGATACAAGTTCGGTTACGATGAAATCATCGTTCAAATTCACTTTTTCCGACGCGATCAATATCCCCTCTGAGGCACACCCCGATCTCGGCTTGATCACGTACCGCGCATCAGCATCTGCGCCACCCGCACATGCATCAGCGATGACCTCTGGCACAGCGATGCCGTTATCCGACAGGATACGAGAGCAAACGAGTTTGTCGGCACAGTTTCTCGCAGACTTGCTCGGGCAGCCGAGGTTGACCGTGCTTTCTTCAACGATCTCGGTTAAGTCAGCAAGAATCTCATCCGGTGCGATCACGATCCCGGCATCGCAGGTGCGTGCGATCCGTTCGATCGCCGTGGCGAAGCCGTCGTCATCACAGTCACCGCCGCACACGACCACATCTCCGCTGACTCCATGAACCTGCTCTCTGGCAGGATACCGCACCAGATGCCCGCCTGCCGCGAAACTGTTCGCGAGAGTTGCGAGCATCGCGCATCCTTCACCAAGAATGTCGGGATCGCCTGTTGCGACCGCATACTCAGCGACCATGACCTCCATTATATGATGCCGGTTCCGTAACCTGTGGCCAGTTTTCTCGTCTCGATTCTGCCGCACTCAGGACATTTGAGTTTTGAGTCGTGCCGAACCATTGCGGTTCTGCATTTCGAACAGAGCGCCTTCATGACCCCCATCTCAGGCTCTGATGTGTCAAGGCGCATGTTACTGAGATCGATTATCTTTGCCTTCAAGATATCGAATATCCCAAACTCGTGCGCGATGTCCTTGACATAAGCCCTCTTGACGTTGGATACGTGGACGACGGCAGATCCCACATTCGGGATCTCTCGGTCGACAACGCCCTTAGCACCGGCGATCGTCACCAGCACAAGCGAGTCACGCAGCCCCACGATCTGTCCGATGACTACATCCCCTTTCCGGAGGATCGGGGGCGTGTCTGTGCACGGGATCACGGAAACCGACCTGCGAACAGTATTGACTCTAACTGTTCCTGCGATGGCTGCGTAGACGCCACCGGTCTTCTCGTACGTCTGTGTGCCGGCACGGAACTCTTCAGTGGTTCCTATGAAATCGCCGGGGAGCACAAACGTGTCAGAACCATTCGAGGCGTTATTATCTGCGGTGTTATCGGCAGTATCATCTGTAATGCCCTGCCCTTCGGGTTGTGGCATCGATGAACCGGCTCTTGTGGGCGATTCATCACTATCCACGGTCTCTTTGCTATTCTTCTCTACCTTCCGTAACACGGTTCGTTTCTTCAGTTTAATATGAATCCCTCATTTATATTCAATTTGTTTAATATGTTCGAGCCATCAGCGTGGCTACTCCATCTCTTCCGCAGACCACACAGTGTCCCGACGTGGCTGCCTCTGATCCTGCCGATCCGACAGGGACTCCAAGCATACGAAGCCCGGTTACATCCTCTATCTCATATCCGCAATCCGGATCCCGGCACCAGCATACCCGCAAAATCCCCTGTGTCTCAAGCTCTAACGCCTCGTCAAGCGTCTCGCAGTCAAATATCCTCGAATCGAACTTCTGCGATGCAACAGTGTACATATCAGCAAGTATTGTGTCCATGCAGTCCAGCACATCGCGGGCAATCCGGTCGATCGGTACTGATCGTTTCTCGGCAGTGTCCCTGCGCACCATCATAACCGAGTTCCCGGCAATGTCTCTCGGACCGATCTCGATCCTTATCGGCACGCCTTTCAGTTCCCATCTGTAGTACTTGGCACCGGGATGCTCGTCGCGATCATCGACCTTCACGCGAAGTCCATGATCGGTAAGCGTGTCGCGCACGGATGCGCACGCGCTCAGCACTGCTTCGTTCGAATCGCGGTTTCCGAAGATGATTGGCACGATCACGACCTGCACAGGCGCGATCTCCGGAGGCAGCACAAGCCCGCGATCATCGCCGTGAACGCTGATTGCGGCAGCGATGCATCGCTCTGAGATACCGTAGCAGGTCTGGTGCGCATACACCTGCTCGCCGTCCACATCCTCATAAGTGATTTCGAACGTCTTTGCGAAGTTATCTCCGAGATGGTGCGCTGTTCCTATCTGCAAAACCCTGCCATCCGGCATCAGCGTGTCGACCGCAAGCGTGTAGTCTGCGCCAGGGAACTTGTCCCAATCGGGACGCTTTGAAACGATTGTAGGGACGGCAATACGCCCGTAAAACTCCTGGTATAGCTCGATCGCCCGATCCACATGTTTTGCTGCGTCATCCCAGTCGGTATGCACGGTGTGCGCCTCCTTAAACGACGTGATCTCGCGCAGGCGGATGAGCGGGCGGGTGTGCTTGGTCTCGTACCGAAACGTGTTCACGATCTGGTAGAGTTTCAGCGGCAGGTCCGCGTATGACCTGACCCAGAGTTTGTACATCGGGTAGATCGCGGTCTCGCTTGTTGGTCTGAGCGCAAGCTTCATCTCAAGCGGGGTTACGCCGCCGTGCGTGACCCAGTAAACCTCGTCCTCAAATCCCTTGATATGCTCTGCTTCCTTCATAAATTCGTTTTCAGGAATCAGAAGTGGGAACAGTGCCTCTTCGTGACCGTCGTTATCCAGAAGTTCTCTGATGATCGAATAAATATTTTTTCGCAGTGAAAATCCGAAGGGGGGCCACACATAAAGCCCCTTTACCGGATACCTGATATCCATGATCTCGGCAGCAGCAAGCAGTTCGTGATACCACTCGCTAAAACTCGATTTTGGCGGGAGTTTTGGCTGCTGCACATTTTTCATTGGGTGGGATTATAGAAGGCATGAACATAAACCTTGTGGGGGCGGTACAGCTTATGAATCATAGAAGCGCCATCATGCCGCTGGATATCAGATCGCCGTAGACGACTGCACTTACAAATCCCGCCGTGATCGGGATCATGAACGGCAGTCCGGGCGTCACCCAGACACGCTCGCCAATTAATCCACTTGATGCGAGTTGCTCCAATCGTTTCAGGACCGGATCATCGATATCGACGCCATGTCTCGTGAACTTCTTCCTGACCTCCCCGCCTTCACATTCAAAATCCTCGATCGGTCTGACGTGCCGGCCCTCCAAGTCAGATATCCTGCATTTGTATCCGATGACCAAATACCACGGGTTTTCCATGATCTCACGCACCGGTACTGTGCAGAGGTTGTATGCAAGGATTCCGAGCGGTACGACGATGGTTAGCAAGACCGCGTTCGCAAGCGTGCTGAATGCGAAGATATTTAGGGGCGGTACGCCGCTTAACGGCAGTCCGTATCCGAAGACCGTTATATCCGGAAAAGCCGGAAAGATGAACGATAGAGCGATCAGTGCCTTCGCATCCGCACCCCCGAATGCACCGAGCCGGAATAAGATGTATACAAATACGTAGATGCCCACAACCGAGACGGCTGTATGCAGGAGGTATCTGCTCCCTTGCGCTAGCGTGTTTGCGATCACAAGTGGCAGGGCAGCAACGAAGACCACGCCCCAGAGTTCATTCGGCACGGTCCTGGTCTTAAGGTCACTTCGACATGAGTATAACAGGAATAGCAGACAGATAAAGAGTTTTATTAGATCGATCATGCACCCACGTTACAGATTTAACCTGAACCGTATTTTATTCTTTTGGTGCGGTTGAGGTGTCGGGTTATCGTACTTGCTCTAATAGTGTGTGGTCAACATCCTGACACCGAAAGACATGAATCAAAGCAGGGAATTTGACCGCAATTATCAAATATCCCGCCCTTTCCAGAACTCCTCGTCCTGCACATAGTTCCATCCGAGATCAAGTGCAAGCTTCGCTTTCGCAAGTTCGCGCCCGAGATAGCCGGCATGGTCGAGCCGCGAGAGAAGCCCCATCTCAATCGCTGTCGTGAGAATCCTGCAGACATCTGTTCCGGCGATCGTTGCCTTCATACTGGTAACGATGATCAGTCCGCTCTCTCTCGAGATCTCAATGCGGAGGCATCCGGCAGGGTCTGGAGCCCATTTTGACTTCTGCGAGGCAAGAATGGATTTTTCCGGAACTTCCGCATCAGGAAGATACCGCTTCTCCTTTAAGATGAGGAGGTCGATTCCGAGATCCTTTGGTGAACTGCTGCGCTCTGTTGCGAGCACCATCATCTGTGAGGCGGTGGCGAGTTCTGTGATGCTCCCGCGTGCCTTATCGCTGTGCTCGGGCGTGAAGAGGATGTCTGCGCCGAGTTCGGATGCGATCCCGGTCAGAAGCGCATTCACGCCCACCGAATCGGCATCGATCAGTTCGGCGACATTGCCGACGCCGAAGAAGAGCGGGGTAGCCTTGTCCTGTTTCCGGAAATCCCCGTACCGGTAAATCGATTCAACGACTCCATGCCCGACAGGATCGAGTACAGGGTCTGCGATAATCTTCTCGATGCCGATACCCCGCGCATACTCGATATTCCGGAAGAGCGAACCGGGATCTCCCTGGTCCGGGATGACTACAACCGCTGTTCTGTGCTCCAGAACCGCACCAGCAGTGGCATCGATGTTACTCGAATTAAGACTCAACACGAGATCGACTCCTGACTTGATCCCCGCAACAATGAGATCGGGATCGAGCGTATCTATGCTCACAGGAAGTTCTGTTGTGGCTTTCGCAATCTTAACCGATCTTATAACATCATCGACGTTGCAATCCATTGTAGCGCCAAGATCGATGATGTCCGCGCCCTTCTTCCCAAACTCACGTATCTTTTCCGCCAATCCCTCATCACTCATTGCGGTCGCACCAGCAATCTCTGCCATCACCTTCATGATCGAGTCTCCGCCGATCTTTCTTCCGCCGATCTCAAATGCAGGTGTTGCGTCTCTCTCGTATTCTTTCAGGTGCGAACGGGCGTCCTCTCGCATCCTTGTTGATAGAAATTCACAGGCAGGGATGGTTTTTGAGAGTTCGAGTTCGCCCACGCACGAGAGCACCGAAGTCAGGTCATACGCATGTCTCGGTCCGAGACGGATCTGTGTTCTACACCGCTCTTCGAGATCCGTGAAATCGCTCGATACGAGACCCGGAACGAGAATCAGATCATACCGCCCGGCAGGCAGCGCGGACCCGAGCAGACCCGGCGTTATGAACGCGGCTATCTCGATATCGAGGACGAGCACATCTGCATTCTCCTTCACTGCTTCTCTGACGGTCTGCTGCGCAAGTCTTCCGGTCGCTACGAGGATGTCCATGGTACCACATCGATAATCGTATCTATGCTTTTTAATATTGATGGTTGCCTGGGACGATCACCTGAAAAAGTCTTATTAATCATGGAACAAGACCAAAAGCCTGATGGAAGACGACGACATGTTCAAAAGGATCGATGAGATCATACAGGAGAGTATCCGTCCGGTCCTGAAAGCCGACGGCGGCGATATTACCCTGGTGGATGTCAGTGGCGGTGTCGTTACGATCACGCTCAAAAAAACTACAGTCCCGACCACCTTCAGCAAATTTATAAGAACCTTCAAGGTCCCGAGGGAGTGTTTATGCGGTAGGGGTGCGGTCAGGGTTGCGTCGGTCCGGGAAGGGATTCTGAATCGGTTGAAGGAGGAAGTGCCCGATATCAGCGAAGTTGTGGTTGCCAGGGATATGTGACCGTACCTTAGTTTCGCGCTTCACGCAGGTTGACCGCCCGCACAACAACACATAATATGATCTCGGGCTGCATTGATACCATGATCGACAGAAACGAGATCACATCCATACTGGACGAATACGATACCGACAATGTGAAGATCGGGCTTGTGGGATCGCACTCCGCACTCGATGTCTGCGACGGGGCGATCGAGGAAGGGTTTCAGACGCATCTGGTCTGTCAGGCAGGGCGCGAAAAGACGTACACCAGATATTTCAAGGCAGAGCGTGACTCAAGCGGGAATCTCCTGCGCGGGATCGTGGATGATGCCGTGGTCTACTCACGGTTCGATGAGGTCCTGCAGCCAAAAAACCAGCAGTATCTGCGTGACAACAACATCCTCTTCGTGCCGAACAGGTCGTTTACATCGTACTGCAGCATCGACGCGATCGAGAACGATTTCGAGGTTCCGATGGTCGGGAGCCGCAACCTACTTCGAAGCGAGGAGCGGGGTGGCGAGGAGGACTATTACTGGCTTCTTGAGAAGGCGGGTCTGCCATACCCGGAAAGGATCGATGATCCGGAGGATATTGATGAACTGGTTATGGTAAAACTCCCGCACGCTGTAAAGAAACTCGAACGCGGCTTTTTCACGGCGTCTGATTACAACGAGTATCTGGAGAAGTCCAAGTCCCTGATACGGCAGGGCGTGATCACGGAGGAAGCGCTTTCTTCGGCACGGATCGAGCGGTACGTGATCGGTCCGGTCTTCAATCTGGATTTCTTCTATTCGCCGATCGAGGATACGATGAGCAAGACCGAACTGATCGGCATCGACTGGCGGTTCGAGACGAGTCTTGACGGGCATGTGCGCCTGCCTGCACCGCAGCAGATGACGCTTGCAGAGAACCAGCTGGTGCCAGAGTACACGGTCTGCGGGCACAACTCGGCGACGCTAAGGGAGTCGCTCCTTGAGGATGCGTTTGATCTTGCCGAGAAGTACGTGAAAGCGACACAGAAGTATTATTCGCCAGGGATCATCGGTCCGTTCTGTCTCCAGACCTGTGTGGACAAGGATCTCAATTTCTACATCTACGATGTTGCCCCCCGAATCGGCGGCGGCACGAACGTGCA
>JAYEFK010000203.1:0-3676 GCA_034658575.1 Methanobacteriota archaeon | reverse complement strand
TCCTATGTGCAAGGTTTATCAAGAATCAGGATGAGGGTTTAGCCATGAAAACGATCCTAAGTATGCTGGCTGCAACGATACTGGCGCTGTATACGTTCTGTTCGGTCTGCTGGTATGCGCCATCCGATATATTCGATTCGGTCATGCCGTTTGTCTTCGTTGCGCTCTTTGCGTACCTTCTGGCTGTGTACGTCGTGTACAGGCGCAGAAGCCGGGTGCGGGCGTGATGATCCTCAGTACATGGCGCAGGTGAACGGCATGGGATCGCAGTGTGCAGGCTCTGTGCTTATGGTCGCGGGGGTTTGGCGGCTTATACGATAACGGGGGGATGAATCATGACAGGATATCGCTCAAACGGTGGAACCGAAATCGACGGGAAAGACGAGGTAGATCCTTCATGCAGCGGCAGGCAGGCAGCGGCAAAGTCACCCAAGAGCCGTAAGGTTGCGGCGTTGCTCGCTATTTCTCTTGGCGGGCTTGGTATACACAAGTTCTATCTCGGAGAAGGCAGGGCAGGGCTTCTGTACCTGCTCTTTTGCGGGACGTGCATTCCAGCAATTATTGCTTGCGTTGAAGGGGGGAAGTATCTGCGGATGAGTGACGAAGATTTCGCAGTAGAATATTAGGGGGCGAGGCGGTCAAGCATCGTCTCATATTCGTAACTACTCAAGTACCTAAACCACTATCGGGGGACTTCACTATGCAGGGACTACCCGGGACATGGGGCATACTGTAACCAATCCGGGAATTTAACCGCAGAGTGCGCGGAGGGACGCGGAGGGGGTATAAACGGTTAAATTCTCTGCGTTCCTCTGCGCCCTCCGCGGTTATTTTTCTTGCCAGAAAGTACAGGATCGCAATCAGGAGACCAATCAACATACCTGAGTAGTTACTCATATTCTATTTTTTCCTCCTCGATCCCTGTATTCTAAGTCCAGCTCTTTTTAAGCCATTTCTCACGTATCCTCCAGCCCACGGATTTTCCGCAACCCCTTTCGAGGTTGGGTGATTGAGGCATCCGGGATTCCCGGCGGTGCCGGTTCACATCAAATCTATATAGAATCTGGTATTAACTATAGGTTAATCACTCCTAAATACATTATATGTGCAAATTTTATATAGCATATCAGCCCACGCATGTAACGTGGTGATCGAGTCGCTGTCTCCCTGCTGTAGACTCCCGATCAGGCGATCGATCACCAGCATAAATCGAGGAGGTATAACAACTATGAACAGAACATACATGAAAAACGGCTTGATCGCCATTCTGGTGATGGCAGTACTTGTATCGCCAGTCTGCGCCCAAGCCGGCAATCTGGGGCACGATCCCATATATCCGGCACTGTCGCAGAAGGATGCTACGCCTGATTATCTTCTGGTGGGTGATGTCGGTGTGACGGTCGACGCCGGTGCGAAGGAAGCAACACTACAATTCGGTACACTGCTTGCAACACCGGGCGCGAAGGTATACTACGGACTTTACGTGCCAGAGCAGGAGATACCGGTGCCGCAGTATCGAAGATCGACTACAGAAGACCTGACTGGCGAGAGCGCATCACACAGCGCCACGATTAACATCGGAAAGTTTGAGGGTGCGCGTTACGACATCTGCAACTTTGCGGAGGAGGGTGGCGTGATCTGCTACAGAATCGAACTCTATAACCCGGACGTTGCCTCATCGGTATTCTATGCTGGCAGGTTCAGGGTCGATGGGGATTACAATCTTGTGCCGTGCGTAATCGAAGGTCCTTTTGTGGATCTTGTGACAACAGACAGTGTAGTTATCTCATGGAAGACCGATGTGGCAACGTCCGCAGCGGTTGACATCGACGGCAGGTCTTACGCCGGTGGGGCGTCTGGTACCAGCCACGAAGTAGCAATCACTGGACTCTCTGCGGGTACGGGATATGAGTACGATATACTCGTCGATGGTGTGAACTATGCTACATACCACTTCACAACCGAACCTGCAAGCCCTGCGTTTGAGTTTGCGGTCATGTCAGATTCGAGAGCTGGTGTTGGTGGCGGCGAGAGAAGCTTTGCCGGTGTTAACTATCACAAGCTCGGCATGTTCACGATCGACGCGTACCAGAACGGCGCAGACTTCGTTGTCTTCAGCGGAGATCTCGTCAATGGCTATACCACGAGCATGGACGACTATCGAATGCAGCTTGGGGCATGGAAGGACGCCACAGAGCAGATCGGATGCTACATCCCGATCTACGAGGTTATGGGCAACCATGAGTCTCTGGTGGATGTCTATGACGACGGAAGCAGATACGGCATCCAGTTTGACAAGCAGGACGATGGCGCCAATAAGAGCGCTGAGACGATCTTTGCCGAGGAGTTTGTGAATCCGGCTGGTGGTTCCCCGGATCCAGAGAATACAACCGCTCCGAGCTACGCGGAGAACGTCTACTACTTTGACTACGGGAATACGAGAGTCATCGCATTTAACACGAACTACTGGTGGTGCAGCCATCCTGAGGACTTCGGAGGCAACCTCGAGGGATATGTGATGGACAACCAGCTTGCGTGGATCAAGGACGTACTTGATGATGCAGCGGGCGATTCAACGATCGAACACATCTTTATGTTCGCGCACGAACCAGCATTCCCGAACGGGGGGCATCTGCATGATGCACAGTGGTATAATGGAGGAGTATCCTCTGAAAACGAGGATTACTATGGAAACCCGCTCGACAGGACGCATGTTATCGAGCGCAGGGATGCGCTCTGGGAGGCGATCAGCCAGGATGGCAAGGTTGTCGCAGTATTCTTTGGCGACGAACACAACTACAACAGGATGAGCGTCGACGGTGAGACGCCGGTGTACCTCGACGGGTCAACGAATCCGAATTTCACAAGCCCGGTCTGGCAGATCATTACTGGCGGGGCTGGTGCGCCGTTTTATGCGCAGCAGGACACACCGTGGTCCGGTGACGTTGAATCTTTCTATCCGTCCAAGCACTACTGCCTGATCAGTGTCGATGGAGGCAAGGTATCCTTACAGGCGATAAGCGACTCGGGCGAGATCGTGGACGAGTGCATGCTTCGAGATGGGGAGCCAGCAGGCGATGGTGACGCAACCGAAATCTCAGCAGAGGTGGTACCCGCAATCTCAATCACGGTTGAGACTTCAGCACTTGACTTCGGAATGGTTGGAGCCGGACTGAACTCAGATACATCGCAGATCAGGATTGCGAACACTGGAACTCGGAACGTCGTCGTGACCGCGGAGATCGGGGCAGATGAGAGCAGCTTCTACGAGGGGGCGCTCAGGCTGAATGGCGGCAACGTGGGTGTATTTTCTGTTGGGATACCTGCGGACATCACCGACTTCGAACACGCAGAGGATGTCGCGGCATCGCTTGAAGTTCCGGAATGGGCTGGTGGCGAGTACGATGGAACCGTGCTCTTTGTGGCAGAGGGGATTTAGGTTCCCCTCTTTTTTTAGAGCCTGTGTTTGCTCCACATTCTGCGCAAGATTGCTGATATGTGCCGCCGGTGCGTGTGCATCCCCCGGGTTGCATAGCGATATCTGGTCCCGGGTCTGCAGGGTCGTCCGGACGTGACCGTTCGTTCGGGAATCTGTTTGTTTGTGTCGATCTGACATCGTAGGAGTACCCGGGTGTGTGGGGCTGTGCCGGATGGAGTCGCCTGATTGTGTGTGCTG
>JAYEFK010000202.1:0-14682 GCA_034658575.1 Methanobacteriota archaeon | reverse complement strand
TCTTTTTCACCCATACGCTAACACGTTTCTTCTCCTGCACCTTGTCCATATTCTTGATGGCGGTATATTCAGCTAATTTCACTTTTTTTCCAGATTCTTCATTGTTGTTCTTTGTTGTCATCTTTTATCCCCATAAGTATGTAACCATACGCTTCAACACTCGTACATACCATATTTTCTCCAGTTCTTCTTCATTATCTTCACTTCCTTGTCGCCCGGGATCACAATCTCCGGATCCAGGTTAAAATCCAACTTCCGCCTTCTGCCTATGTATTTAACTGTACTGAGGATTATTTTAAACGTTTCCAGTCGCGCCAGATGTTTATCATCCGACCGGATGATGTACCATGGCAGCGTTTTAGTATGCGTCTTTTGTAACAATTTGAATTTTTTCTCAGTAAATTCATCCCATAATTCCTGTGCCTGTAAGTCCACTTCACTGAGTTTCCACTGTCGTAGCGGGTCGTTTTTCCTCCTTTCAAATCGCCTTGCCTGTTCCTCCTTAGAAACTGAAAAATACAATTTAAGAAGCGTCGTCTTTCCATCAGCGATGAAATTTTCTTCGTAACTAATCACGTTATCCATAAATTGTTGGTATTGATGCCTGGTACAGAACCCCATTACAGGTTCAACCATTGCCCGGTTATACCAGCTTCTGTCGAACAGTACGATCTCCCCTGCATGGGGAAAACGTTCGATATAGCGCTTCATGTGGAGTTCAGTTGCCTGATCTTCATTTGGCTTGCCAAGGGCGACCACATGATACCTTTTTTCGTTCATATACCGGGTAACCCGCCGGATTGTACCTCCTTTTCCGGATGCGTCTCTGCCATCGAAAAGAATAATCAGCTTTTTTCCGGTTTTTTCTACATGACGTTGTAATTTGATAAGCTCTGCCTGATACGGTTTCAATTCCTCTGCTTCATAATATTTCAACAGTGCAGACTTTATTATTTTGTTTTTCTCTTTCTTTCTGAGGTTCTGCAGCATATTTTGAATTTGGGTACTTCGATCTTGTTTTGCAGCAATGGTTGGTTCCACTCTTGGTTCAGCCTTCTTCACTACGTCTCTGATCCTGGCACGTGGTCCCTTTGGCTTTATTTCAACCTCGGTCATAATAGCTCTACTCCAATTAGACTTATTAAGTTTTTTGTGTCCCCTCTAAATTGATTGGCAATATCCCATTAGTGGAGATACATACCACCTTCACACCAGAGTTGGAACTGCTGTTGTAACAACTCACGTTTTAGAAAATTTCCTACATTTTTTAAACTTCTCCCACAAAGAAGCATACTTCAATTCGACTGTTAAAATTATCTGCATCTTCTCTTATGCAAAATCAAAGTATTGTAAATGCTTAAGTAACTACTCAGGTATGTTGATTGGTCGCTCGATTGCGATTCTGTACTTTCTGGCAAGAAAAATAACCGCGGAGGGCGCAGAGGAACGCAGAGCATTTAACCGTTTATTTCCCCTCTGCGTCTCTCTGCGTACTCTGCGGTTAAATTCCCGGTTTGGTTACAGTATCCCCTATGTCCCAGGTAGTCCCTGCATAGTGAAGTCCCCCGATAGTGGTTTTAGGTACCTGAGTAGTTACAAAAATATATTAACTTCTCAAAGGTGAGTAGTTACCTGCTGTTCAATCACACACCAAATTACCTGATTCTGATGGATTCTGTGGTTCTCGAAAAGGCTACTTGTATTAATAATCATTTTGTTAATCGTATTATAAATTAATAAGTCTATACTGCCCCTTCATAAGTCTTCAGGACGCCTATAAACATGAAAATAAATATTTCAAACGTGTTTTGGCATTACAACAGGGGACAAGCCGTCCGTCGTATCATCCCAATCCTTCTGGGTTCGTTGTTCGTTCGCATCTAACTCCAAAAAGTAAGAAAAGGGGGTCGCCTACCCCTTTCTTCTCAAGAACACAAAGAGAGTAACAATCGTCGCAACCAGAAACACCGCCCCGAATCCGGGGGCACTCGCTGCATTTGCACCCTCTGCCACTCCTGGCGTTCTGGTCCCTACAGCCTCTTCGAGTTCTGCTTCAGCCCGGAGCCTCTTATCCTCTGACTTGATCTTCACAGCGGTCTCCTTGAGCGGTCCCCAGCCATACCACTGTTCCTGATCAGCGTTTGCATGGAACGCGCTCTGGAAACAACGCATCCGGTACTTCATCCATGAGACCCAGAGATCCTCCTCGATCGAGGTTGACTGATCATAAGCCCTGAGAACATCCGGATATGGATAGGACGGAAGTTCGTCGATGTAATCCGGCTCTGGGAGGATGCCGTCGCGATGTAGCGCTGCAACGGTCTCAACAGACTCCGCGTAGATCCTGTCAGCTTCTCGGAGCATCTGGTCGCCCTCCTCAAGCGAGACTCTTGCGAAAGACTCTGAATGGCAGTCGCTGCATATTGTAATCATCTTCTCTCGAGGTTCGTTCCACTCATCCATTGTGAGCCTTGCAAGCTTTGCAGGACCTATGAGGTCGAACCGTGCTGTCGGATTTCCGTCAGCATCAAGCACACCGTATGCTTTCAGGACAGATGCTCTGTCTTCAGCCCATTCCTTATCAGGCTCCTCGACTCTGACGCCGAGGAATCCCCATGAAGTGATAACGTTATGATCTCCGTCCTTTAGATGACACATCTGGCACGTGGGGGCGGTGTAACTCGATTTCGCCTCTGAGAGGGGTGCGTTCCAGTCCCAGTCGTCGCCCTCTGTCAGGTAGATCGCACCGTGCTTAGAGGTTGAGTACATTTCCCGCTGGGCATGGTCAAATCCCTGATGGCAGGTCATACATGCTTCGGTCTTCTTGCCTCAGCTGCTGAGAAGCTGTGTCTCGTATGGCAGTTATCACAGCCCGCCACACCGTAGTGGTACTCATCCCAGCCAGTACTGTCCTTCGCGCCCATCTTGTGGCAGCCTCCGCAGCCCTTCTGACCCTCCATCAGTTCTTTTGGCTGGTCTTTCGTAGTCGGCATCGCAAGGAACGCAGTCCACGCAAGGCTGTGCTTCCCGTTCATGTACTGGGAATCCTGCTCCACGTGACATGCACCGCACGTCTCGTGTGTCGGCATCTTTACCTTATCAACGGTATCAGCCGAGTTGTGTGCTGATCCATGACATCTTGAGCAATCGAAATCATCGCCCATCGCACCGCTTTGGAAGTCCTCAACGATCTCAGGGGTGATTTCACTATGACAGTCTATACAGGTCGATGCTGCTGCTGATCCCGTACAAGCAAGGATCAGAAGTGTTGAAAGCACCAGTGACACCATAACCACCGATTCAAAGTGTTGTTTCATGTTTTTATCCTCTGTAATCTTATTAATCCGGCAATCTATCGATCCTTTGATCCATTGATCTCGATCACCTCTTCTGTTCAAGTACGCTCACGTCAGGGTTCTCTTCGCCGAATTTACTGACAAGTTCCGCCAGCACCTCGCCCCGATCCTTTCCCTCGTGCTCAAGCCTCTTTATCAACTGATATGCTGCAAAGAGCGGTGATGGGCTGATCTCTGACGCAAAGTTACCGACGCCCTGATTCCAGACAAGGAGTGTGAATAGTTCGTCAAGTTCTGCAATAGTAACGCCCGCGTAGTACGCCTTCACAAGTTCCCGCGTCGCCTGACGGGTGCGACCTGCGCCAACGCCATTTGCGAGCGAGAGCATGTATAGGGTCTTCTGGTCTATGGCAGGGTCTTCCTTCTTCCAGACGAGCTGCCAGAACTGCGACACAATCCTGCCGAGCGTTTTGTCGGTTTTTCCGATATTGGCAAGAGCTGCCGGATGCAGCGGCATTGTCATGCTGCCGGCTTCCTCTTTTACCTCCCTTCGGTAGAAATACGCCCGGTATTCGTTATCCGAGACCTTCTCTGTGAGCTGTTCAAAGCCGATGTCCTCCAGAGTGGAGTAGAGCGGGATCGGTTCGAAACTCTGAATCACGCAGATTCCACTACCAGCAGCAACTTTTTTGGCTTTTGCAAGGATTGCTGACAGGAAGTTGCCTGCAAGTCCTCTGCCGTCCAGCACTTCATACGATTCCTTGTTGTCCTTCCATTCGTTCTCCATTACTTGCTACCTCCACGATTGCGCAAACCTTTTAATAGTCTACAGTCATAGTGATATGTATTGCGAGTATATAACATTATGGTGTGGAAATCGTCCATAAATCGCACGAGAAGTACGGAAATCGATATGGTGATATGCAAATGATTGACGAAAGAGACCTAAAGATTATAGAAATACTCCGTGAGAACGCACGCACACCGCACACAGAGATCGCTGCGAGACTCGATGTTGCCGAATCCACGATACGAAACCGGGTGCGTGCGCTCGAGGAAGAAGGTGTAATACAACAGTACACGGTCGTAACCGATCCGGCAAAGCTCGGGTACAACTCAGTCGCCCTCGTCGGAATCGACGTTGAACCAACGCATCTACTCGATGTTGCATTGCGTTTGAGCGAGTTTCCAGAGGTGAAATTCGTTGCGACCTCGGCAGGAGATCATATGATCATGACCGAAGTGTGGCTTACGGATGGGGGTGCGCTCAGGACATTTATTGCGGAGAAGATCAGGAAACTGGACGGCGTGCAGAACGTGTCGCCGACTGTGATCATGGATAACTGGAAAGTGCGCAGCGGGCATCTGCTGCCGTGAATGTGAATTAAGAGATGTAATATTATGGAAAAAGAAATAAAAATATGGTATGATAAAGAAGGCGATTACCTTGAAGTCATCTTTGAGCGGAAAGCCGGGCACTTCAAGGAGACTGAGAACGATTCCGTGATGAAAAAAGTTGACGTTGCGGGAAACATCATCGGTTTTTCCATCCTGAAGGTGAGTGCGCTCAAGGGGCAAAAACCGCTTTCGGTCGGTCTCACAGGTCACATCGCCTGACCGGCTTATCTCACACCTCCATCAACTTCGCAAGCCAATGAAATTACTGATCCTGTACGGAGGAAACTTCGGGGAACGAGTGATACGAAACCTTGTAAACGACTCTGAATTCTGCAAATCCTGCGATCCACTCTGCACACACTGCAAGTATGGGCGGTATTGCTACGCCGAAAATATCATCGGCACGATCAGATTCCCTGCGCCAGAGATGCTGCCTGATTTCATCGACGACCCTGATCCCTACATCCCTGTGCTGCCATCCGCGGATATCATGATCGCAACAGAGATCCATCCCGACATACTGATGGAACTGCCCCCGCGGCTGAATGACGCCGGAATCAAGGGCTTGATCGTTCCGGTCGAGCAGTCAAGAGAAGCCTCTTCAGGGCTTGCGAAACAGGTGGGAGAGCGGTGCGGCGCTCTCGGGATCGAATCCGCATTCCCAAAGCCGTTCTGCTCGCTTAACCGGGAAGAAGGGATCATCGGAAGATTTGTTTCCGAGTTCGGGATTGGAATCCCGGTTCTTGAGATCAGTGTTGCGAACGGGGTCATTTCAGCAGTCACGGTCAAGCAGAGCGCACCCTGTGGATCGACATGGTTTGTTGCGAAGAAACTGATCGGGGTGCCTGCGAACTCACAGCAGGATATTCGCGATATCGTTGCTGAGGCGCATCACTCGTATCCATGCACCGCGGACATGACCGTGGACCGGGAACTCAGGGACACGATCCTGCACCGGGCAGGGTACCTGATCAGAAGTGCGGTCGAGGATGCGCTCTCGCTCTGAGCATGCCTGAAATACCTTATCTTTTCGTAACTACTCAGGTATGTTGATCGGTCTCCCGATTGCGATCCTGTATTTTCTGGCAAGAAAAATAACCGCAGAGGGCGCAGAGGAACGCAGAGCACTTAACCGTTTATTTCCCCTCTGCGCCTCTCTGCGTGCTCTGCGGTTAAATTCCTTGTTGGTTGCAGTATGCTCCATGTCCCGGATAGTTCCTGCATAGTGAAGTCCCCGATAGTGGTTTAGGTACCTGAGTAGTTACATCTTTTCTGTTCAAGCACGCTCACAGATGGGTTCGCCTCGCCAAACTTCCCGACAAGTTCCGCGATCACAGAATCCCGGGCATTCCCTTCACTCTCGAGCCGCTTAACCAACTGATACGAGGCAAAGAGCGGCGAAGGTCCGATCTCTGATGCGAAGTTGCCGATTCCCTGATTCCAGACAAAGAGCGCGAAGAGTTCGTCCAGTTCCGGGACTGTGACTCCGGCAGAGTATGCCTTCACCAGTTCCCGCGTTGCCTGACGAAGACGCCCTGCGCCAACAGCATTTGCAAGCGAGAGCAGATATTTGGTCTTCTGGTCTATGGCGGGATCTTCCTTTCCGGACAAGTTGCCAGAACTGCGACGCGGTCTTGCCAAGTGTTTTGTCAATTTTACCGAGATTGGCGAGAGCTGCCGGGTGCAGTGGCGTTTCCATCGCGGCGGCGGTATCTTTATCTTCTGCACGGTAAAAATACGCCCGGTATTCGTTGTTCGAGATCTTCTCGGTCAGGTGCTCGAAACCGATCTCTTCCAGAGTGGAATAGAGCGGGATCGGCTCAAAACGCTGAACCACGCAGATTCCATCGCCAACGCGCACCTTTTTGGCTTTTTCCAGAATCGTCTTCAGGAAATCACCAGCAAGCCCTCTGCCATCCAACACTTCATACGATTCCTTTTTATCATGCCAATCTTTTGTCATGGTTGCCACCTATGCCTATAAACATTTTAAAGGTTTACCGTTGTAGTTATGTGTATTGCGAAATATACAACGTTATGGTGCGGAAATCGTCCATACTGTTTAAGAGAAATACGAAAACCGGCATGGTGGCATAAAAAATGATTGACGAAAAAGACAGGTTGATACTGGAGATACTTCGTGAGAACGCTCGCACACCGCTCACTGAGATTGCGGAAAAACTCGGCGTCAGCGAATCCACGATACGAAAGCGCGTCAAGACGCTTGAGGATGAGGACGTTATAAAGCGCTACACCGTGGTTGTCGATCCGGCGAAACTCGGATACAACTCGGTCTCGTTTGTCGGTCTCGATGTCGAGCCAACGCATTTTCTCGATGTTGCGATCAAAATGACAGAGTTTCCTGAAGTGAAATTCGTTGCAACGTCGACCGGGGATCACATGATCATGACCGAGATCTGGCTCAAGGACGGGCGGGAACTCGGAAAGTTCATCGCGGAGAAGATCGGGGGGCTGGAGGGTGTGCAGAGGGTCTGTCCGGCTGTCATCATGGAGAAGTTAAAGGACAGTTGCGGATGAGATCGTCCGGATCATCGTTCTCGCATCTCTGCCGCATCCACAACCTTCCCGGCAAGCTCGGCACAATCATATCGATCTCGATCCCCATCTCACCAATCTTCTGCAGGGTCTTTGTGAATAAACTACTTAAACGCCTTTGAGATTTCAACTGGTGAGTAGATCTACGTTCGTATCGGCTCTGCCCGCGCCCAGTAATGCGCAAAGAGATCGCGGCACCACCTGCAGAACATGGGATCAGCCCCCACAACCATCGTCGAATGATCCATGCTGCCGTCTGTGAATGGTAGTTTGAACCCGCATCCGTGATCTGTTACCGCACCACAGACCGGAATAGTCGGAAGCGTTCTGATCTCGATTGCGTGTGGCGGTATGTTTGCACCCGCAGTCCTGCATTCGTCCACAATAGCTGCGACCTTATCACGATACGCCTCAGAAAGGATCGCTCTGAAGATAACGCCTGACCTCGCCCTCTCAACAACCATCGGAACTATCGAGTCCATCAAACCATCGACCATCCCGCAGTGATACCGCTCTACATTCCGCACCCGCTCCTGCATAAAATTAATCGCCTCGATTGTGCCGTTGATGAATCTGGCACCAGAGAGGTCGCCAAACCGCATGACGAGTTCGCGGGGGATCGGTGCGGTGTCATGGGTCAGGAAAAAGTCACTATTCTTGTAGACAAAGTCGATTCCGGGCAAAAACGAGAGCATGAGCCGTCCAAGAGGCGTTATTGCGTAGCTGCCGCCGCTGAGTTTCTCGATCAAGTTCATCCCTGATAGACGCTCTATCTGGCGGGACTCTTCAGATGATGTTATCTTCATCTGGTCTGCGATCTTCGTGAATGTCATTGGTGCGGTCTCGAGCGCATGGAGTATCTCAAGCCGGGTGCTTCCGGATAGTTCGAAGAGGAGTTTTGTCAGGGTCATGGTCACAGCCTTCCAGTCACGGTCCATGTCTGTAGCATCGATGATACCGGGGTTGCATCGGTGCTGCATTGATCCATATCTGGTGGAGCGGTACTTAATTGCCACGTTCTGCCAAGATTGTTCTGGTGATGTCATGGATAAACCAGAACCAAACCTTCATTTCAGGATCATGTCCTTTGCCTTCGGGTTTCGGGACATTTTCCTGCCACGCAAAAACATCCTTGAGGAGGTCGGGATAACACCAGGGGTCGGTGTGCTCGATTACGGCTGCGGATCCGGGGGCTACATAACTGCTGCCGCAGAACTGGTCGGCGACTCAGGGAAAATCTACGCGCTCGACATCCATCCGCTCGCAATCGAGTGCGCCCGGAGGATCGCATCGCGGAACCATCTTCTGAATGTCGAGACGATTCAGTCCGATTGTGCGACCGGACTCCCGGACGGCAGCATCGATGTGGTTCTGCTCTACGACGTTTTTCACAAGTTGAGCGATCCTGACTCTGTGCTCGCGGAGTTGCACCGGGTGCTTACGCCGGACGGGATTCTGTCGTTTAGCGACCACCATCTGAATGAGGATGAGCTCGTGTCAGGGGTGACCGGGGGCGGGCTGTTTGAATTATCGAAGAAGGGCGGGAAGACGTATAGCTTCCTTTGCTGCTCTGCACCGGAGTGATTTGCCGGTGATGCTATGAAAGTGGGGTTGGAATTCCCATGCCTGCGGGCGTGCTGTGCAGGGGTGTGTGAGCACTGGCGTTGCCACAATCGCTCCGAAAAATCAGGTCACGTGAGCTTAACCCGCCACCATCCATGAGAAATACTTAATGCTATTGAACTTTGGTAGTAATACAAATGACATCACACAGGAATCGGAGCATAATATGAAGAAGTCGGTCATGTTGTTGGTTGTTGCGCTTCTGCTGGCAGGTGCGCTACTTGCGCCAGTAGATCAGGGCACTGCTCACGCGGATTCTGATACTGATACTGACGATACGGCAGACGAGCCAGACGGAGATGACGAGCCAGACGCCGATGGGGACGAAGATCAAGACGAAGATCAAGATGAAGACGAGGATCAACCGCAATATAGTCAAACAGAGACTACAACTTTCAATACCAGTGGCATAAACGATCCACAGAGTGTTTCGGTCCCGCTAATTTATGATAACTCGGTTAGTGGAGAAGATACGACAGAAGATACGACAGAAGATACAGACTCGGATACCGATAGTGAAGATGCGACAGAAGATACAGATGATGATACAGACTCGGATACCGATAGTGAAGATGCGACAGGAGAGACAGACGAAGATGGCGAAGCGGAGTCCGAAGGGGAAGAAGATCAGGACGCAGACGAAGATGACGATGAACTGCAGGATGATCAGATAGAGACCAAAACTTCCAATGCCAGTATCATACACGAACCGAAAATTGGTTCTATCCTGCTGATTCATGATAGCTCAGTCAGTGGTGAAGATGTGAGACAGATGAAAAATTTTGCAACAGACCTCAGGATAGCTGTAACCGAGGAAAGAATTGATTTCGACTCAAGATATCTCCGTGGTCTGGATACGGATGATGTAAAGGATGTTGATTATGTTATAGCAATCTCCCGGGATGTTTCCGGATTGGATGCCCTGATAGATTGCGTTGCTACAGAGGACTTGCTGTTAAACGGCAAAGAAGTGATCATTTCGAGTGCTGTGGATAAACGGGTGCTTGAGCAGCATTCTATGGTTTTACAGAAGGAAGCGTCTCCCGATCTGATAATTCTGACCGATTTAAAGGATTCCGAGCTGGCATGGGGTGCGGCGCTATCGTCTCTGGTGCAGAAGAGACCTGTTACAGAGACGCTGGATGAAAGGGATGCCGAATTCTCCACAGTTGATGATCGCGACCTGGACGAGATTCCGGCGTACAGAGGAGCGGTAACAGATACAATAATAAAAGTATCGGAATCCAATATTCCACTCGAGACTCTGAAACTATTGCTCCTCCTACCATTTGCAGCTACAATCGTGGCTATTTTTAGAAATATTATCGGGACACGAACGTATGGAGTTTTTGGACCCGCTATAATGTCGATAGCTTTTCTCAGTTCCGGCTTGACCGTTGGCTTGATCTTATTTGCTGTTCTGTTGATAACAGGCATTTTTGCACGTCGAATCATTGAACGCCTGAACCTGATGATGGTGCCCAGACTGGCTATATTACTGACGGTCTGCTGTATGGTGATGGCAACTATTATAGCAATCGGAATTAAGATGGACACCCAGTACCTTGCCAGACTCACCGTTTTCCCGCTGATAATACTGGCTCTCATCATAGAGAACTTTATGAAAACTACAGTGGAGAAGGGGCTTTTTGATGCTCTTAAAATTTGTTTCGGTACTGTTATTGTCTCGGTAGCCTGTTTCCTCGTGGTTTCAATTCCCACCCTCCAGGCGATTGTGATGACCCACCCGGAAATACTGCTTCTGGTCGTGGGATTGAATATCTTGATCGGAAGATGGAAGGGGTTACGCCTGTTGGAGTATCTCAGGTTTTCAAAGATTATGAAAGGTTAAAGATATGATTACACTCTTGCATGGGTTGTTTGGGAAAAATAAGGAAGTGGTCGGGATAAATGCGCGCAACATAGGGTATATCTTCGCGGAAAACCCGAGAAAGCTACTCAATCTGGTGGATGATAAGCTCAAGACAAAAGAGCTACTCAAAAGTGTCGGCATCCCATTTCCTGAAGTGTATGGCGTTTTCAGCGAGGTGCATGAACTGAAAAATCTTGAAAAGGTCCTGGACCGGGATGAATTTGTAATAAAGCCCTCATCAGGCGCGGGTGGAAGAGGTATAGTCGTGATCAATGGTAGGGTGGACCGGGGCTGGGTAAAGTCCAGTGGCAAGACGATTACGCTTGCAGAGATCCGGAAGCATTGTTCGGAGGTGCTTGAAGGCGTATATTCGCTTGATGGCAGCCCCACCCCGGTATTTTTTGAGTCTTTGATCAAATCCCACAACGCTTTTGCGAACGTCTCTTTTGAAGGGGTTCCTGATGTCAGGGTCATATCTTACAGGGGTGTACCTGTGATGGCAATGGTGCGATTGCCAACACGAGAGTCTTCTGGCAAGGCAAACCTCCATCAGGGTGCGCTTGGGGCAGGAATAAAGATATCCGGGGGGCAGACTATCCATGCGATCCGTAAGGATAAAGCGATCCGCACACATCCGGATACCGGATCAACTCTCATCGGGGTCGAGATTCCGTTCTGGGAAGAGATTCTGGAAATATCCTCGAAATCGTACGACGCGGTGGGGCTCGGATACCTTGGCGTCGATGTAGCCATCGATTGCGAGGCTGGACCGCTGGTGCTTGAACTGAATGCGAGACCTGGACTGAGCATCCAGAATGCCAATCAGTGCGGCCTTGCGCGCAGGCTTGAGGCAATAGAAGCGATGGATCTTGAGAACGTAAGCTCCGCTGAGAGGGTCGCTATTGCCGTAGAACTTGATATGGCAGGCTGGACTGCGGTTTGACCATCGACTATCTCGGAAATCCGCACCGGCTCTACCCGCTCCCGGTAGTGCGTGCACAGATTCCGGCACTCCTGAAGAGTTGGGGCAGCGATTTTGATACGGTTATTTCCTGTAGCATCGGTGCTATCTGGGTTGCATAGTTCCTGCATTGATCCGCATCCGGCAAAGGGACACTTAATTGCCGCGTTCGGAGAATATTACCCTGTGATATCAATGTACAACAGAACAATAATCAGACCGGTCATCCTGCTTGGAATAATCGCACTCGTAGCAATCACAGCGATTGCAACTGCACCAACATGCTGCGCATCCCCTTCTGGAAACGCGGATATCAAGATCACGGTAAACGAACTCACACCCCAGCCAGTTGAGCCAGGACGCGATCTCGTGCTATCCGTGACGCTTGGCAACTACGGACGAGGTACGGCAGAACACATTGTGCTTACGATCATGCCAGATTCGCCGATCATTCTCAAGAACGAGAACGACCGGACCATGCGATTTGAGAAGATCATCGGATACAGCGCCCGTGTCGAGACATACCTGCTCAACATCGATCCTGCTGCGGTAACAGGTAACTACGAGATCGAACTCGGCGCGACATGGACTGATGACGACCAGCACCGCGAGCAGAACCTGACTTTTCCTGTTGTGGTACGTGGCGAACCAAAACTCGTGATCTCGGAGATCACGATCGATCCGGAGACTATAAAGCCGGAAGACACGTTTGATCTCAGTTTTCTCGTTTCTAACGAGGGAACCGGGACCGCAAGCACGGTACAGGTGACTGCCGCACTTGATGACCTACCGTTCGTGCCGATGGGCGCGGATACGAAGGTTATCAAGATACTTGATCCGGACGCTTCAGAGCAACTGAGCTACCGGATTACGGCGAGCGACAGCGCGAAAGTCTCCTCGTACGCGATACCGATAACGATGCTCTGCAACGACGAAAGCGGTGGAAACGTGACCTCACAGAGCTCTGTCGGGATCAATGTGGTGGGGGACGCCGATCTCTGCATCGCAAGCGTGAGGACAAACCCGGAAAACCCCGCAACTGGTGATGTAATGACACTCATGCTCCGGATCGAGAATTCAGGACACGGCGATGCCGAGTCTGTGAAAGTAACGATCGATATTCCGTTCGAGGGCACCCGGACCGCGTTTCTCGGCGAGATCGAGGCAGACGATGATGCACCGTGTATTTTCAACTTCCGCGCAACAGAGAGCGGTGATATTCCATATAACGCCGTGATCTCGTACAAAGACGATCTCGGGGATCACACGGCAACCGAAGAACTGGTGCTGTATGTTGGAGACGGCGGAAATGGCGATCTGCTGATCCCGGCTCTCGCAGTGGGTGCGTTCATCGTTGCCGGCGTATTCTATCTTCGCAGGAAGAAATGAATGGATCAGATTCGCGCGATTCATCCAAACGTGTCATGAATGAAACGAATAACTCCAATCAAAATAGGTCGGATCGATTAAAATGACCTCCACAATAACAGAACTCAAGGTTTCAGCCTTCCTCGCCTACAAATTCATCGCAAAGGGAAACAGAGGAACAACACTCCTCACAATCCTCATAATGGCGCTCGCCTTCGTGAACCTCATGTTCACGACATCGGTCTTCGATGGAATGGGCGACGCCACCGAGAAACAGGTGATTGATACCCTTTACAGCAACATCGTGATCGAACCTGCGGACGAGGAGATATATATCGAGAACCCTGACTCGGTTGTGAAGAAGATAATCAATGTACCCGGGGTTATAGGTACCTCTGCGCAGTACGTCACAGGTGCAACCATCGCCTACGAAGAACAGAGCGGCGCATGGAGTATCCGCGCAGTTGATCCTGATGATGAGCGAACGGTCTCTCTAGTTCCTGATATGATGATCGAGGGCGAGTATCTGAGCAAATATGATTCCAGAGAGATCATCATCGGAAAAGAGATCGCAGGTGGGCATGGCGGGAGCCTCGAACACACATCGCTCGGCGGCGTTGTGGTCGGTGATACCATGGAGGTAACCTTCGCGAACGGAGTCAGACGCGAGTATCGGTTGAAAGGAGTATTTGATACGAACTTCATCCAGTCGGATCAGATGGCATACGTAACCGAGAAGGAGATGGAATCAGTGCTCGGAATCCAGGATATGGCGTCCCAGATTCTTGTAAAGACCGATACGAAGGGTGAAGAGGATAGATTTCTACAACAGTTCGTTGAGCTGGGCGTCCATGAAGATATCAAACCGTGGACAGTGTACGCAGGGATTGTTGCCACCCTCACAAAGAGTTTCGATGCGCTAAATGCACTTACCGGAGCTATTGGCTTCTTTGTTGCAGGCGTCACCATCTTCATTGTGATCTACGTCAGTACAGTGAGCAAACGAAGGCAGATGGGGATCCTGCGGGCGATCGGGATCAAGGAATCGATAATCGTCCGGTCGTATATATTCCAGGCTGTATTTTTTGCGGTATGCGGTTGCATTGCCGGACTGGTGATCATGTTTGCCGTACTGGTACCATATTTCATCAAGCATCCAATGGTATTTCCCATGGGGGATGTAACACTTTTAATCGAGCAAAAAGCTGCCATCACGAGAAGTGCAGGGTTGATCATATCCGCTGCAATTGCAGGTTTCCTCCCGTCGTGGCAGGCGGTGCGTGAGACGATCCTTGATGCGATCTGGGGGGACTAAATGATGGAACGAGATAGGCAGGACACGATAATTGCGACAAGGGATCTCTCACGAACGTATACGATGGGCAAGGTACAGGTGCAAGCACTGAAAAATGTGACGCTTGATATCCGGAGGGGTGAGTTTGCAGCGATCATGGGCAAGAGCGGGAGCGGGAAGTCCACGCTCCTGCACCAGTTAGGACTTCTTGACACGCCGACCGAAGGCGAGATCACGATCGATGGGGTCGAGATCTCGGGGCTGTCGGATTCAGAGAGTACGAGATTCAGGCTCGAGAAGTTCGGTTACGTCT
>JAYEFK010000201.1:0-3736 GCA_034658575.1 Methanobacteriota archaeon | reverse complement strand
CTATTTCACGCTCTTTGTGATCTCTTGGATCACCTTGTCCTGGGTAATTCCGGTCCGCTCCGCCTCAAATGACAGGATGACCCTGTGCCGCAGGACCGGACACGCCATCGCATGGAGGTCCTCTTTGGATACGTAGTTGCGTCCACGGATCAGTGCTCTCGCCTTCGATGTCAATATAAGTGCGATCGATGCACGGGGGGATGCGCCGTATTCGAGGTTCTCCCACTTCCTGGTTGCAGTCACGATGCTGATCGCGTATGCCGTTAATTCCTCAGAGATCGGAACCTCCCTGGTCAGGCGCTGAAGCGCAATGAGCTCGCCCCCGCCGATGACACGGTTCACAGTCGGTTCGGATACGGAGGTGTATCGATCCACGATGGTGCGCTCCTCGTCAAAAGACGGATAATCCATCAGTATCTTCATCAGAAATCTGTCGAGCTGGGCTTCTGGCAGCGGGAATGTCCCTTCCATCTCGATTGGGTTCTGGGTTGCAAGAATGAAGAACGGAGCATCCAGTTTATATGTCTCGTTTCCAGCGGTGATCTGCTTCTCCTGCATCGTCTCGAGAAACGCGCTCTGGGTCTTTGGGGATGCACGGTTGATCTCGTCCGCAAGCAAGATGTTTGAGAAGACCGGACCACGTTCGAATCGGAACCGCTTCTCTCCGGCGTGCTCCTCCACGATCATGGTACCAGTGATATCAGATGGCATCAGGTCAGGCGTGCACTGGATCCGGTTGAATGAGAGGTCCATCGCCCTTGATAAGGTGTTGATCATGAGCGTCTTTCCAAGACCCGGATAACTCTCGATAAGCGCATGTCCGTTGGAGAGCATCGATATCAACAGATGTTCCAGAGCGTCCTTCTGACCGACGATGACCTTGCCAACCTCACCCACTATCGAGTTGATGATACTTTCGGTGTTGTGGTACATCTCTGAGAGATCGGTTTGAGATGGTTCTTCCATGCAGATACTTGTTGACCTGTATTGATATAAATAAGACGCATGACCGGCGCGGGTCAACCTACCCACCTCCCACCACACCTACATCTGCTTCGTCATCGCAACTTCATCACAATCAGGAAACTTCGGACATTTGATGCAATCGCTCCATATCTTGTGTGGAAGCGTCCCCTTATCCACCTCAACAAACCCGCGCCTTTGGAAGTAGTCAGGCACGCGGGTAAGTGTGAAGATCGTGTCGATTCCAAGCCCCTCTGCCTCATCCATCGATGCGTGCAGCAGTTGCTGCCCGATCCCCTGATGGTGCGCATCCTGCCTCACAGCAAAGGATGCGATCTCTGCAAGACCAATCCAGCATACATGGAGGGCAGAGCAGCCGAGCAGTCGATCGCCGCTCACACACACCGTGAAATCCCGGATATTGTCATATAACTCGGCAAGTGATCTCGGGAGCATTGCCCCATCCTCAGCGTACCCATTGATCAGTTCATGCATCTGCGGGACATCCTGCACCACCGCCTTCCGGATCAGATACGCCATACGACCTCCTCTTGACTACTCCTCACACCACCCAATCACCTGCGCACCTGCCTTGCAATACCGAGGATCAGCGCAAAGACGCAGGCAAATACAAAGATGCTCAGCAGATACCGAAAGTACGGTGATTCTACGAGTTGTGTGTTCCATTTGCCATCGGCGTCATCGTCATCACCCTCGTCTGCGGATTCCGGATCTTTGAACTGTGATAATCCACTTACATGCACCGAATCGTTGTTAGATATCCGATCCAGTTTTGCGATCAGGATAGTGTGGCGTTGCCCGTCGATCTTCGTTGTATAAACGAACCGTTCACCGTTTCCGCTCAGTTTCTCCTGTTTGACTATGTTATCGTCTTTATACAGCGTAAGAACAGCATTGTTATCGATGATAGAGGTTGCTTCGAGTTCGTATCCTGCTTTCAAAGATTCTCGCTCGCCTCTTTTTATGCCTATGGATACTGCACCGATAAGCGGGTAATCAAACGGCTTGCCAGGATCGCGGTACTGAAGAAGTACCATCCAAGCCGGCTCACCGCGGGTCAGGTTCATCGATATGTGTATGATGTCATAATCGATGCCGCAGATATCCTTATCAAACGTGTAATCTCCGGATATGCTGGCGTTACGGATCTCTTCGCTTCCGTTAGATATGCTGATCGTCGCATCATTCTTCCTGATGTCCTCGATCGTTAGCCGGTACCCCTGCTCCAGATCAAAGGTATCTCCGGTCTCGACGCTCTCATCGAGGTAGCAGATGGTAGCTTCATGCACAGTTCCTGCGCAGATCGGGATGATCAGGAGTATTACGAGTGTTATGAAGATGGTGCGCGGGATTGATCTGTACATGATACCAGTTGTTTGATTATCCGGTTATTATGCATTGTGGCAACACCGATTTTCTGCGATACATACATAATAAACTACAGCGCATCCTACACAAAACCTCCCTGACAGCGGGAGGGCTGCACAACGCTTACATGCGTGGCAGTCTCGACAGAGGTGGTACAAAGGATGAATGAATACATACAGATCGTAAGCGAAGGAAGAGACCTGAGTATAGAAGAGGCGGAGCGCGCCCTCACAAGCATCTTTACGGATGCGACCGATGCCCAGATCGGCGCGTTCCTGATCGGGATTAAGATGAAGGGAGAGTCGATAGATGAGATCGCGGGATTTGCACGCGGCATGCGCGCCGCTGCACGCACCATCGCGCCGAATGTGGCAGGGACGCTTGTTGATACCTGCGGCACAGGCGGCGATGTCCACAACACGATAAACGTGAGCACAGCCGCCGCAATCCTCACGGCAGCCGCAGGAATTCCTGTCGCAAAGCACGGGAACTACGCAATCACATCGCAGTCCGGAAGCGCGGATGTGCTAAAGGCTCTCGGCATAAGAATCGACCTCCCGCCGGAACGGGTGAAAGAATGCATCGAGAAGGTCGGGATCGGCTTTCTTCTGGCACCGGTCTTCCATCCGGCGATGAAGCGTGTCGCAGGTCCGAGAAAGGAGCTTGGCGTGCGCACTGTCTTTAACATCCTCGGACCGCTCACCAATCCGGCAGGTGCAACAGCGCAGGTGATCGGCGTCTTTGATCCCGCGCTCTGCGAGACGCTTGCAGAGGTGCTTTCCCTTCTTGGAAGCGAGCGTGCCATGGTCGTGCACGGCGATGGGATGGACGAGATCTCGAATATCAGCGAGACAACGATCGCATCGCTCGAAGACGGGGAGGTCTCGACGTACACGGTCAAGCCAGAGGATTTCGGGATTGCGAGAGCTGTGATCGGGGATATTGCAGGTGGGACTCCGGAAGAGAATGCTTCCGATATCATCTCGATATTCGAGGGGCAGGAAGGACCGAAGCGGGATGTCGTGGTGCTCAATTCCGGTGCTGCGATCTATGTTTCCGGGGTGGTGTCTGATCTGGAAGCAGGGGTTCGGAAGGCGGAAGAGGTTATCGATAGTGGAGCAGCGCTTGCTAAGCTGCGTGAGTTTGTTGAGTTTGCGAGGTGAATCTGCGTCGGAGGGTGGGGCTGTTCGCACGATCCTCGCATCTGTTCAATCGAGGCTGTCACGCCATCTGGTGCTGGCAGCCCTCCCGCTGTCAAGTAAGTTTATAGGGATGTGTTGTAGTTCGTTACGCATGTATGGAAACTCCGCTATTATCGGCACACAGATTTGTTGCTGAGTGGTTGCAGGTTAATCACCGGCGCAGCCAAGCCGAACGTGAAAAC
>JAYEFK010000200.1:0-3764 GCA_034658575.1 Methanobacteriota archaeon | reverse complement strand
TCTTGGTTCGATGATGTCTGCGTGGAAAGGGAATCTCAGGTATCTGGTGGTGTGATCGTAAAAGCGCGTTTCTGGCATCTGCTCAGGTACTGATAGTGATTGTACGGTGGAAAAAATAAAACAGACCATGAGACTTCAATCAGGGTCCATGTTCAATCGTGTATGAGCATTCTCGGGTATTCTAAAACCCACCCGCTCCAAGTGCCGCAACCACGATCAACAATACCGCGATTATTGTCAGCACGACTGCCACGACTGCCGGTATTAATATCGCTATCACAGACCTCAATGTCGTGATGTTATGAACAAAGGTTCCGCCAACGATTCCAAGGTAGATCGCATAGAGTGCAACGATCCAGCCGAGGATCGGTATCCACGAAACCGCATTCACTGCCGATGTATACGAAAGTATCCGAACTGTGCCTTCATAACTTCCGGACCCGCCAACGATCTTGAAACAAATATAGAGTATCGCTCCGCTGATGAACAGCCCGATGATCCCTATTATTGGCGTGACAATAATATTAGAGAGCGCACCGCCGAACGAGAACGCGCTGCCGAACGAGAACGATGTCATGGGTAAGAGCGGTGCCAGGAATGTAAAAGCCAATATAGTGACCAATGCCGTCCCGATGCCCGCTATTATATAGTTTACGACTGCGAACTTAAGCGGCGCCTCGTATCCACCCGATGTCGGCATCTCCTTGAAGAAGTCACCTGGCGTGGTTATCACTTTCTTCCATGTTCCGATGAACTCGTCTCTGAATTCACTCATTAGTTAACCTCCTCTGACTTGTGATCATCCAGTATGATCACAATTAATTTGGTGTGCACGCTATATAAATTTTTGCTATAAAATCTATCACAAAATAGATTGATGCCCCAACCGAACGATAGAAATCACAGTGACGATGAAATGTAATTCGAATCCCGCACATCCGGCAGAACATACCGGGGACATCCTGAGGATGGGGCGATCTCGTTACCATTATATGCCACCCGAAACCATAGACCATAGTACAGATCGAGATAAATCGAGAGATAGAAGAGGTGCAAAAAAATGTTTCCAGGACTTGGGAAGGGCATGAGCCCACGAAAGATGCAGCAGATGATGAAGCAGATGGGTATCAGCGTCACAGAGATCGAGAATGTGGAAGAGGTGATCATCCGAACTGCGGACACGGAGATTGTCTTTGACGATGCCGCGGTTTCGATCATGGATGCGGCAGGCACGAAGACATACCAGCTGGTGGGCACGCCGCATGAGCGTGCAAGGGAACTTGCGATACCTGATGCGGATATACAACTCGTGATCGAACAGACTGGTGCGAGCGAGGATGCGGCACGCGAAGCACTGAAAGATGTTGGCGGCGATCTCGCTGATGCGATCATGAGGCTGAGTGTGTAAGGGTCGGGATATACGCCCCATCCCAGTCCGTGATCAGTTCCGGCAACCGTTCGTGATCGCGTCCGTCTGGTGCAATCCCGCACACCTCCTGACTGCTTGCCGATGAGTTCTATGTAAATTCCGGATGTTTATGATATGTCGTGAACTCTTGGACATTACCGGAATCTGCGAACCGCGGTCACCCGACCATAACATGCTTCACTTCGAGGTAACTCTTGAGACCATGCATCCCGAGTTCCCGCCCAATCCCGCTTTCGCGATATCCGCCAAACGGCGCATACTTCGGAGCGCCATGATACGTGTTGATCCACACTGTTCCTGCCCTGATATGGCTTGCAACTCTCTTTGCACGAGAAACATCCTCTGACCAGACCGCTCCGGCAAGCCCGTACCTCGTATCGTTTGCGATCTCGATAGCCTCTTCCTCATCGCTGTACGTGAGCACAGCCAGTACAGGTCCGAATATCTCCTCTCTTGCAATGCGCGCCCTCGGTTCCACGCTATCGAATATCGTCGGCTCGATAAAGTAGCCATTCTGGTCGAGACGCGCACCCCCGGTCACGAGTTCTGCGCCGTCTTCGATCCCGTATCCGATGTATCTCAAGTCTTTTTCCATCTGCTCGAGACTCACCACAGGTCCCATGTCAGGATCATTGAGTCCGTCCCCGATCACGAGCCGTCTCGTCTCTGCGACCATAAGTTCCATGAACGAATCGTGGATGCTCTCTGGTAAGAGCAGTCTCGAACCTGCAGTGCATACCTGTCCCGCGTTAAAGAATATCGCGAAGATCGCGCCCTTCACCGCCTTTTGTATATCGGCATCCGGAAGGACGATGTTTGCGGATTTCCCGCCGCATTCGAGCGTTATCTTCTTGAGATTCCCTGACGCAAGGCGCATGACCTCTTTTCCAGTCTCAGTCCCGCCTGTGAACGCAACCTTGTCGACCTTCGGGCTTCCAGCAAGTTCTGTCCCGACAACGCTCCCCCTTCCTGTGATCACGTTTACCACGCCGTTTGGGCATCCTGCCCTGTCAAATATCTCGCCGAGTTCGAGCGCAGTTAGCGGAGTCTGGCTCGATGGCTTGAGGATGATCGTATCTCCCGCGGCAAGTGCGGGCGCAACCTTCCATGACGCCATCTTGAGCGGCAGGTTCCACGGGATGATCCCTGCCGCAACGCCGACCGGCTCGTAGTAGACGGTGCTCTGGGCGCCGAGTTCCTCGACAAGCGGTTCTGTGAAACCCGCGTAGTACTCGAAGAAGCCTGCCACGTCGGGAATGAACCGCTCTGCCCAGCCAATAGGCATTCCGTTATCCAGCGTTTCGAGATGCGCGAGGCGGGATGCGTCCTTTCGGAGCAGTTCTGCTGCTTTCAGGAGGACTTTCTTTCGGAGTGCGTGGTTGCAGCTCCAGTCTGTGTTGTCGAATGCGTCACGCGCTGCATCGATCGCTTTTCCGGCATCGTCACGTTCTGCGTCTGCGACGGTTGCGATTTCGGTTTCTGTTGCGGGATTGGTTACTGAGATGGTGTTTTCGGATTCTGAGTCAGTCCATTCGCCGTTGATCCGGAGTTTGTATTGTGTCATGATGTTTACTCTTTAGATCGTGTCCTTTTATCTCACCGTATTTGCCGTCTGTTGTGTCCTCAACCAACAACTCACCAATGAATCTCGGCAACACCGATAAATCCGCTCCCGTATCCGCCAAAACATCATCTATTGGTAGCCACTCCGCTCTGGGAATAGAGAACAAATCCATAATCATACGTGGTCGCATCATATTACCAAAGATGCCGCTCTCTTCCTCTGCATCCGGAAATTCTATCTCGCCCATTTTAACACACCAGCACCTTTTCCCGTATTCTCCATGCTATGGAAACCCGTTTGCCTGGATTCTGCCGTTTGATCTCATCGAACTTCAGTTTTGGATTCCGCCTTTCAAACCACAGCCCCGTCTACTCTTATCTCGTATCCAAACTTCTCTTCCATTTTTACCTTCTCCAATCAGATTCTCCGCCTCGACACGACATATCCCGCAAGCACAAGCAGTCCCACGCTGAACATCCCCCCTCCGCGTCCCTCTGCGCACTCTGCGGTTAAATTTCTGGTTTGGTTACAGTATCTCCCAAACGAGGCTGTCACGCAACGGTTGTGTTTTCATGCCGATGTTTGTCTGCATTGCGGTGAGCGGCTCTATTCGCAGGAAACGGTCAGACGGTTTCGAGGAGATAAGACGATGCGGCACACGCGGGCAGGAGCCGGACTGCCGCATCGGCGAGACGCGAAAGCCGCGTGTCCGGCTGCAATCGGGAGGGCGTGTCAGACGGGCAGCAGACCGATGTTGCCAGCAGGATGCCG
>JAYEFK010000199.1:0-3769 GCA_034658575.1 Methanobacteriota archaeon | reverse complement strand
TTGAAGAGTTGCGGGTTCTTTACGAGTTGCTGCGCCATGTTATCGACGTGGTACTCCCAGAGTTCCACATCAGGATACTTAGTTGCAGTGGCGCGCAATGCGTCCATGAATGCGCCGCAGGTCATCCGGAGGATGTTACTCTTGTGGATTCCGACAACGGTACCCCATCCCTGCCTCGTAGCTTCCTCAAAAGCGTACCTCGAGATGTTCTCACATGCGCGCCTCGTGATTCTCCTGATCGCAATGAATGTGTCATCTGTTATCTGTATCTCTTCTCCAAAATACATGCCTTCTGTTGCTTCCCTGACCGCGACGAACTCGACATCGCCAAGCGGCGCAGGCGCTCCAGCAAACGTCCGGATCGGGCGCACGTTCGCATAGAGATCGAATCGCTGGCGGATGCTCACGGCAACGCTCCTTGGTGCGCCAACGACTCCGGGCGTCGTGGTCGGTCCCTTGAAACACGCATCGGCATCCCGTAGTATGTCCCAGGTCTCATCCGGGATCAGGGAGTCTCCGCCGTGTTCCTTCCACCATTCCTCTCCTGCCTCGCACGGCACGAACTCGATGTCAGGACTCACCGCATCAATAACCCGCATCATGGAGTCTACAAGTTCAGGTCCTGTGCCGTCGCCTCGAATGACTGCTGCTTTCTTCATAGTATTTAGTATCAGAAGGTATATACCAGATAAATGTGTTGTGTCAGTTGGAGGTTTTTATCATGAGCGAAACACTCAGAAAGTTAGGACTCATCGGGATCGGCGTGCTTGCGATCACCGAGGAGAAGGTCAGGCAGACCGTGGACGAACTTATCGAGAAAGGAGAGATGAATCGAGAAGAAGGGAAATCCCTTGTTCAGGAACTACTGACCGAGAAGAAGAAGCAGATGCAGGAACTCAGAGATTCGATCTCAAATAGTGTGCAGAACTCGATCGATCGGTCAAAGATCGCAACGAAGGACGATGTCGCACATATAGAGGATAAGATCACAGAACTTGAAAAGACCGTTCGGGAACTTGCAGGGACGTGAGGTGTAGTTTATGGACCTTCCGGAAGTCGCGAAGAAGGTGACGCTTAATGACCTGCGCCCGATTGCAAAGGAGCACGGCATCAGGACGAGTTGTGTGAAGAAGATCGATATCGTGAGGCAGCTACCGGGAGAGGTTCCGGAGGAACTTGCAAGGGAGTAAAGGGATTCGGGGGATCTCTGGGGGTTGACATCCCCTGCAGGGCGAAAGGGGTTTATGCATCTGGTTGTTATAGCGAGTAACATCCCGGGGATGATTGTTATGGTCTGGCATATTCTCATTACCGATATCAATCATACTCCCGCCACGTTCGCCCACACTTCGTGCACCTGAAGAATCTGGTCTCGCTCTCGTCTGCTGACCGCAATTGCCGCAGCCACCAGTAAGCGGTGTCGTTTCCGCATTCCTCGCACCGTGCACGTGTGGTTGGCAATCCCATGTCTGATTGTCCTTCAAGAACTGCAATCGTCTTCTTTGCATGCCGTTCAACAGATAAAACGGATTTGTCATCTTGTTTTTCCGTTGTAAATCCGCAGCGTCTGCATACCAGTGCACCATCCTTCAACACCAGCATGGTGCCACATTCCGGACAAAATTCCATAACACCATCCTTTGCTTGCCCCTATAATAAAGGTGTCTGGCGGGTTGGCAGCTTAGCCCAACCGAACCCATCCACCAACTCTAAAGGTGGTCATATAAACCTATATCAAGTTAAAGCGATCCAAAATCAAATTGCCACGACAGTATTACGTGTTTCCATCTGCGAATCTGTGAGCTGGAGTCAAGACTCGTCGAAGCCGTTAGAGTTAGAGTTAGAGTTTTTCGTGGTAGATACGCGAGTACACGCCAGATACGGAAGCGATCACAGCAACGCCGAATGCATACGTAAATTTCGCACAGATCGGGATCACGATTCCCATGTTCCCCATATCCGCGCTCAAGGACTTTGTCCAGACGAGATATGGGAATGGAATATCTATCCGGAGCGGAAGGACGGATGAGGTCTGGTTCAGCAGCAAGACGAAGATTACCAATGCCACAACAAAGATTAGAACGAGCCAGAAGAGTTTTCTCGATGCGAAGTTGATGAAAACCTTTGCGAGATCCTCGTTCCTGTTCATTGCAGGGAGTATCGATCCTGCTATCAGGAGCACGCCGAGATACATGACCCCGAGCTTGAGACCGAGGCAGAACCACTCGAAGAGCGGTGAAGCTATGTAGCTTCCAAAGATGAAGGTCTTCGCCTCGAAAGGGGACGTGGTAACGACAATTGCATCGGTGCCGAGCGTCAGAGACCACCATGCTCCAAGAAATGGCAGTATCAGCGTGAGCACGCCCGCAACGACGCCGGGCATATTCATCCTGTGAAAGTCAGGAGTTGGAGTTGCTTCAGTCATCAGGAGACGCCTCCGATACCCTCGGGTTGTTTTATGCTGAGCTCTATTCCTGAGATATCGAGTACAATATTCATGTTACGGACTGCCGGGTTCTCCATGGCATGAGGATCGGAGATCGTCCGGGCATCTGGCATCGTGCCTTCCAGATTCAGACTCGCCAAGCCCTTTGCAGGAATTTTCACCGGCTCTGGCAGCGATACCATGCCGACGCCACCTCCAGCCGGGATCTCTGCTGAGAGTTCTTTCACCGTTATCGGTATGTTCAGTGGCGATTGTACCTCAAGTTTGACTGTGACGCGGTCCCCGGAGATGTCAACGTCATTAAACTTGAAAAATTCCGATCCGCCCCCCGGTGCTCCGGAACCGAATTCCGTGAGCGATTTTACAGTCTTTGCAGGGTCTTCTGCAAAGAGCGTTGCCTGCACATCCCATCCATGGGTTGCAAAGGCAGCCAGAATGCATCCGATTAGTAAAACCGCAGGGATTATCGGAACAGCCGATCTGATGGTCTTTTCATCCATAAGCGTTCATAACCTACTGTATTATTAATACTTTCTGCATCTCACCAGTCTACGACCTGCCACTGCCAAGACGGTACGCAAGCAGCAGGACAGATGCTACGGCGATGACTCCGAGACCTGGAGACTTCTCGGTCTCTGTACTCTTGCAGCCCCGATCTTCCGGAACGTCTGCCGGCTCTGATACCGCACGCTCGCCTCCGACACGCATATCGATCATCTCCCATGTGTGCACATCGATGTCTGATCTGTCCGCGATCTCGAACTGGTATGTGCCCGGTGCGATGTCTTCGCTTGCACGGATCGTGATCCGGTAGGTCACAGACTTTCCCATGTCAACCAACTTCGCCCCACCGTTGTCAACGATCGATATACCGTCCGGGATCGATCTGGTGTTTATATCCACGTCCGCGTACTGGGATCCTGCGTTCCTGAGCGTCACATCGAATGCCGCTTCGGATCCGGGCTCGATCTCGACAACGGATGGCGCGTCTGTGAACGTGATGCGGTCATCGGCAACGGTCGTTGCATAGCAGCCCGGGATCAATGCGACGATAAGGATGCCGATTCCAAGTAGTGTGGTTCTGTTCATGGGATTACCTCTCTTCAAGTTCTCTTCCGCCTCTCGATGAGTATGGTAGCCATAGTTACCATTCCGATGACTGCGAAGACTGCCTCGAAGGCGGGAACCGCGCCCATGGATTCTGGTGCGGTCTGCTCATCTGTCGATACCGGTGTTTCTGCTGTACTGCCGATGATCGATGTGGTTATACACAGGATCAGTAGCACGATTGTTGTTCTGTTCATTTTAGTACCTCCGTCTTTG
>JAYEFK010000198.1:11132-14937 GCA_034658575.1 Methanobacteriota archaeon | reverse complement strand
AGTGATGAAACTCACGATCGACAGTGATGTGCTTGTTTATGCTTTTGTCAAACCCACTAAAAAGATATATAAGGAGCAGTTTGAGGAATTTGCAGCTTTGCATGATAAAGCGGATCGTATATATAAAAGTGTGATCAGGGGCGACCATGGGCTGGTAATTCCTTCAACGGTTTTAATAGAAGTTGCTATTGTCATGAGCAGAATAGTGGGCGGTGATATAGCTAAAGCGGTTTACGAGAGGCTAAAGGGACACACCACTGAAATCCTGTATCTGAACGAAAATTTTACGGCATATTGTGTAGACAGGGGGATTAAAACTCATTTGAGCGGATTTGATACCGTTGTTTTCGCCTGTGCCGAGTATATGGATTCCGCGTTCATAACGAATGACCGACGTCTCTTTCGCAACGTGAAAAAGCACCATCCGGGCACAAAGACACACTTTCTGAGAGAGATGGATGCTGACGAGATTGAATACCTGAGCATGGTGTAGAGGCGTGACTAATGGTTGCAGTCCCCTTGCAGATGGGTTTTGCGTAGAGTGGGTTTATGGGGAACCAACGCGTGGTTTTGAGATTTTTTATACGATTGCCCACATCCCACCCACCTGAACCATATATTAAATATAGTCGTCACCATAATGTAACACCCTGTACCGAGACGTTGCATACTGCCGGGGTGGCAGAGCGGACTAACGCGGCAGGCTCGAGACCTGTTGTTCCCTTGGAACACTTGGGTTCGAATCCCAACCCCGGCGTAACCCAAATGTCCTATCGGCACTGTCTAAAAATCTGAAGTGTTTTCACTGGTATTTTCAGATAGTGTCACTGCAGCGGTACTAATATATTCCGCGGTAAATAATCACACTGAAATAACCGGATATTCGATGCGGCATCCGGGTAAGTTTGCAGCCCGCATTATGGAAAACCTTATATACCGGACGTATCACACTATTAATTAAGCAATTCAATGAGAAACTCGTTTTTTCGTTTATGAGGTGCTTCTAATGGACGATAATATACTAAAAGGTACGACCACAGTTGGATTAGTTTGCAAGGACGGCATTGTTCTCGCAAGTGAGCAGAGAGCAACGATGGGATATCTCATCGCGAGCAAGGATGCGCAGAAGATATACAAGATCGATGATACTGTTGGCATGACCACAGCAGGCGCTGTCGGTGATGCCCAGCGGCTTGTACGCGTCATCTCGGTGGAATCGAGTCTGCACAGGATGCGAACGCACGAGCCGATGACGGTCAAGGCGATGGCGAACCTTCTCTCAAACGTGCTCGGATCACAGCGGATGATGCCGTTTTATGTTCAGCTCCTGCTCGGAGGCGTGGACAAGACTGGTCCATGCATCTACTCACTGGACGCGCTCGGAGGGAGGCTTGAAGAGCGAAAAGCGGTATCCACCGGATCGGGATCGCCGATTGCTTACGGAATACTTGAGGATCGATACAAGGAAGACATCACCACCGGCGAGGGCGTCGATCTCGCGGTGCGTGCATTACACAACGTTATGAAGCGGGACTCGGCATCCGGGGACGGGATCGATGTGATAGTTATCACAAAAGACCAGTATACCCAGATGCACGAGGACGATATCAAGAAGAAAATCGGCGAACTGGGGAATTAATGGGTATAGAAGAGACACTGTCTGATTTAAGGCAGCGAATACGGAAGAATCTTCCGGTCGGGGTAACAATCTCGGATGTAGAGTTTGAGGGTCCCGAACTGGTGATATACACAAAAGAGCCGCGGAAACTGGCAGACAACGGCGAGATCGTGCGGTCGATTGCGAAGGATGTGCGAAAGCGGATCGTGATACGCCCTGACAAGAGCGTGCTGTACGATCCTGCTGATGCAACCGCTGCAATCGAGAAGATAGTGCCTGCAGATTCAGGCATCACAGACTACTGCTTTGATAGCGATACCGGAGAGGTTATGATCGAGGCAGAGAAGCCGGGGCTCGTTATCGGACAGCACGGATCAATGCTTCGTGAGATTACGAGACGCATTGGCTGGACGCCAAAGGTCGTGCGCACCCCGCCGATCGAGTCGTCGACGATAAAGAACGTCAGACATGTGCTGCGCGAGAGTCTTGACGAGCGCAAACAGATCCTGCGGGAACTCGGGGAGAAGATCCATCGCAGCATCACTTCTCCTGATAACTGGATACGCGTAACAGCACTCGGAGGTTGTAGGGAGGTTGGGCGGAGTTGCTTCTTGCTGTCAACTCCGGAAACGAGAGTATTGATTGATTGCGGCATCAATGTGGGAGCTGATGACAACGGCGGCACACCATACTTGTACATCCCTGAAGTCTCCCCCATCACCCACCTCGACGGCGTAGTTGTGACACATGCGCATCTCGACCACTGCGGGCTTGTGCCGCTCTTATTCAAGTACGGGTATCGTGGTCCTGTGTATGCCACCCCGCCCACCCGCGATCTGATGGCGCTTCTGCAGATCGATTACATCGATGTCGCGAACAAGGACGGAAGGCGGATCCCATATAGCTCGGAGATGGTCAGGGAAGCGCTCAAACACACAATCGTTCTCGATTACGGGAGCGTTACCGACATCGCGCCTGATATGAAATTGACACTCCACAACGCAGGACACATCCTCGGATCAGCGGTCTCTCACTTCCACGTCGGCGATGGATTGCACAACGTGGTATTCACTGGTGATTTCAAGTACGAAAAGACGAGATTGTTCGACAGCGCTATCAATAATTTCCCGAGAGCGGAGACCGTGATCATGGAAGCGACTTATGGCGGTCCGAACGATTTCCAGCCTCCGCGAAATGTTGCAGAGAAGAACATGTCAGAGATCGTGAAGAGGACGGTCGAGCGCGGTGGCAAGGTGCTGATCCCTGCTTTTGCGGTCGGGCGAAGTCAGGATGTGATGCTGGTTCTCGAAGAGGCGATGCGGAAGAAGAGGATCGAGCAGGTTCCGATATATCTGGACGGCATGATCTGGGAGGCAACAGCGATCCACACCACGCATCCTGAGTATCTGAACAGCGATCTGCGGAATCAGATCTTCCATAAAGGGATGAATCCGTTCCTTGCGGATTGTTTCGTCAAGGTGGATTCGCAGAAGATGCGGGAGGATCTTTTGAGCAATATCGATCCCGCGATTATCATCTCGACCTCGGGGATGATGAACGGCGGTCCGATCATGGAATATCTCAAGGCATTTGCACCGGATGAGAAGAGCACCCTGGTATTTGTCGGCTATCAAGCCGAGGGGACTGTAGGACAGCGCATCCAGAAGGGGAGGACGGAGATACCGATAATAAGGAGGGGCGTGTCCGAGTTGCTCAAGATCAAACTCGAGGTCTGCACGATCGATGGGTTTTCAGGACATTCTGACCGGAACCAACTGGTAAAATACATCAAGAACATGCGTCCGAAACCGGAACTTGTGATGACCGAGCATGGTGATGAGAGAAACTGCCTGAGTCTTGCAAGTGTGATTTATAACAAACATCACATTAAAACTCAGGTGCCGAGAAATCTCGAGACTGTGCGAATGGCGTGAGCAAATCGAGTAAAAACTGCCCTTCGGGTCGGAGACCAGTTTTTGAATGCGGAGCGCCAGCGAACCATCAAACCTTTGTGGAAAGTTTGCGAGTGAAAAACTGATGTACCCGAAGGGCAGTTTTTGATCAAACCTTTGTGGAAAGTTTGCGAGTGAAAAACTGATGTACCCGAAGGGCAGTTTTTGATCAAACCTTTGTGGAAAGTTTGCGAGTGAAAAACTGATGTACCCGAAGGGCAGTTTTTGATCAAAC
>JAYEFK010000198.1:0-11032 GCA_034658575.1 Methanobacteriota archaeon | reverse complement strand
TTTGTGGAAAGTTTGCGAGTGAAAAACTGATGTACCCGAAGGGCAGTTTTTGATCAAACTTTTGTGAAAAGTTTGGGTTACACAAACTCGATCGCTTTTGACGGGCAGGTTACGATACAGACATCGCACAGGATCTTGTTCTGCCCGAACCTCCTGCATTCACCGACATTCTTGGCAGTAACGACGCCGCCTTCCACTTCAAGGATCACCTTATCGTTGGACGGTGCGAGCCCGAGAGCCGCGCCATGCGGATCATTTGCAACGTTTACAGGGCAGGCAACGACGCAGTTCCCGCACCCGAAGCATAGCTCCTCGTGGATGACCAGGCCGGTCTCGGTAGCCCCGCTCACTGGCGCAAGCAGCGATTGTAACTCCTGCAACTGGCTCTCGTACCCGCTCTCGTAGAGCGGCGGGCAATCAGCGATCTCAGATTCGCCTGACAGAAGCGAACTTGCGAATGCCATGCATGTGGGCTTTTCGCATTCCTTGCAGTTCAGTTTCGGGAGTAACTGGTAGATTTCCATAATACTTACCATTGCATCTCATCTCCGTATCGTCGTGTAATGGACATCGCCAAGAGCGATCCATCGATGACACCGCCATCGGGAAAGGGCATTACCGGCGTTACATTAATATCCTATAAGTGATTAGTATCACCTGCGCATGACTTAAGCATAGCGCGAGGTGTATGTTATGGAGAAAACAAGGAACTTTGTACTGCGGGACAATGGTGGCAGCGAACATGGTGTCTTTTCTGGAAAGCAGCCTCGACAGGCAGCGCTCAAGGTTGCAAATCGGGTTGGTAGTACCAAAGCCAATCCTACACGGATAATGCTACGTGAACGCGGCACAAAAAAGGTGCATATCTTTGAGGGGTGGAGGGAACAGGTCAACGCTCCGAAGAACAAGCCTGACTGGATGCCAGACAAGATATGGAAGCCAAACGTCAGGAAGATCGGTATCGAATCGCTCGAGGATATTTGAGCGATTCTATTTTTTATTTTTTGATTATTCTATAGTTTTTATATTTTACTATACATTCATTTGTGAATGAGCAATAGCACTAATTCCGGTAGGTTATTCCCTGACAAGTACTGAGCATGTTCAAAAATCCGATCTCCGGATTCATTCATCCCCATTCTCGACGCCGATCGCTGCAAAGAACCGTTTCATCACCACTTCTTCTGAGATCTTCATCAGTGCCTGCCTATCCCTTACGCCGCTGAAGACTCCGAGCGGGATCTGGGCGCCAGCCATTGTTGAGTGTCCTCCTGCCGAACCGGTCTCCCCAAACGCGTCCTGCATCGACTTGCCAAGATTCATCCGGATATCGTTGCTTCTTGCAGAGAGATATATACAGTCCTCGCCAATCCCGTATACAAGAACAGTCGTGATCCCCTCGAGGTTCAGCAGATAGTCGGCAGCCTGTGCAAGCGCGTCCCGATCCCGGAGGATCCCGACATTCGTGATCAGGTAACTGCCCTTGATCTTCCGGTTCCTTATCGCCTCCCCGAACACATCCAGCGTTTCTGTGGAAATGGCTGGCGTTTCGATCATGTCCAGGATATCATGGTTTGCGAGAGGATATAGGAGTGCAGCCGCGGTCAGATCGATCGGATTGGCATTCCGTTTGAATCCGAGTGTGTCTGTGCGGATGCCGTATAACAGCGCGGTCGCAAGATCCTTGCTGATCGGAATATCGAGTTCTTGGAGATATTTCGTCATGATCGTTGCTGTAGCTCCGGCATTCGGGCGTATATCTATATACTCGGCATGTACCGCCTTCATCTCAGCAGGATGATGGTCGATGATGATAGCAACATCATAATCCTTCGGGAGCAGGTTATTCTCCCCTGGCATCGAACAATCGATAAGCGCAATCTTCTTGAAATCTTCAAGAGAATGTACCTTCTGTTTATCGAGTTTTCCCATATCGATTTGGAGCAGATTTATGAATGCCTTGTTCTCCTGGTGACCGATCTCGCCCCGGTACAGTATCTTGGATTCGATATCAACGCTCTCAGCAATCGTCTTTAGGGCAGCAGCACTGGACATGGCATCCGGATCCGGATTGTCGTGAACCACGATGGCAAGTTTCCCTGTACCGATCGAGCGCAGGATATTAAGGACGTTCGAGGCATGTCTGGCGGATTCCACACGGTCGAGGATCCGCAGTGTAGCATCGGAAACGACTCTTGGCGGCATGATCACGCTGTCTGCGCCCGCCTCCGCAAGTTCGGTCTTCGCGATGCTGCTTGGTGCACGTGCAATCACCCGGATGCTCTCTGATGCCTGCTTTATTGTAATGATCGCGTTTCTATTTGCGGAAACATCAGAACTCAGTACCAACGCCACTTCAACGCTCTTGATATTGATCGGATCGAGCAGATTCGGGTCGTTGAGATCGCCTACGATGGCTTCGAACTCTTGATCCCTGAGTGTCTCAACCTTCCCGGCATCTTTGTCGATCATTACAACTTTCTTATTCCGGTTCACAAGTTCTCTGGCAATCGTTGACCCGATGTTGCCGCTGCCTATGACAAGATACGGTGATTGCAATTTCTTATCGCCGTTGGTCGCGCTTTTATGTTGGTCTGGTGTTTTTTTGGAGTCGGTGATACTGAGGCCTCCACGATATCGGATGTCTGAAGCGTATAAGCACTTTTTGCCATGATTACGAGACGTTCATCATACATAATCCTATCGACGATGTGGGGGGCTGATAAGTTGCGTGATGCCATCAGGATTTACGATTTTTCCACAACCATACCAGAGTAATCCGGACAAACCTCTTTTTGAACGTTAACATTAATACTGTATACAACGATGCTTCTGGAAAGAGGATTTGAAAAATGCCAACGATACACAGACCAAGAAGAGGGTCACTTGCATTCAGCCCGAGAAAAAAAGCAAAGAAACCGATCGCACGGATACGATCGTGGCGGATCGATGGAGAAGAGCCGAAAATACAGGATTTTGCAGGATATAAGGCGGGAATGACCCATGTGCTGATGATCGACGACCGTCCGAACAGCATTACATCGGGTATTGAGATATCGGTGCCTGTAACGATTGTCGAGACTCCTGCCATGCGCGCTGTTGCACTGCGTGCATACACAGATAGGGGATACTATGGGATGAAATTAATTACAGAGGTGTGGGCAGACCGTGATAACGATAACATCGAACGCGCTCTTGCGGAGGGCACGGTGCGCGAGATCCGTGCGGTCGTCCAGACCATGCCGCATCTCGTTTCAGGGATTCCAAAGAAGACACCTGACGTGATGGAGACGCTGATCGCTGGTGGGGGCGGGGACGTTGCCACACAGTACGAGTACGGCAGATCGATTCTCGGGAAGGAGTATCAGATGGCAGACCTCTTTGCTGAAGGCGCGTTTGTGGATGTTGCTGCGATAACCACTGGAAAAGGGACGCAGGGACCTGTGAAGCGATGGGGTGTGCAGCTGCAGAAGGGCAAGCATAGCCGCACCGGAAAGAAGCGGCACATCGGAAACCTTGGTCCATGGACCCCGCATTATGTGCGGAGAACTGTGCCGCTGATGGGACAGACCGGATACTACCAGCGCACCGAATTTAACAAACGGATCCTAAAGATCGGATCTGATGGAACCGAAGTGACTCCGGATGGCGGATTCATCAACTACGGCATCATCAGAAACGGGTACGTGATGATTCGCGGAAGCGTTCATGGTCCATCGAAGCGATTGGTCAGGATGAGACCGCCCATACGCGGCAAGCTGCCATTGGACGCTCCTGCAATCACTTATATCAGCAAAGAATCGCATCAGGGGTGATTTAGATGAAAACTAATGTTTTAAGTTTATCCGGAGAAGTTTTACGTGAAATTGATCTTCCGGATGTATTTTCCGAGACATACCGCCCGGACATCATCAGGAAAGCAGTCCTTGCCGCGCAGGCAAACCGCAGGCAGCCGTATGGCGTAACAGCGTACGCTGGCATGAGGACATCGGCGCGCTCGCTTGGATCAGGCAGGGGGATAGCGCAGATTCCACGACTTGTGAACTCAAACCGCGCTGCACGGGTTCCACAGGCAATGGGTGGTAGAAAAGCGCACCCGCCAAAGGCGGAGAAGGACTGGAGCGAGAAGATCAACATGAAGGAGCGGAGGCTTGCGATCAGGTCAGCGATTGCAGCCACAACCAATCCAGACCTCGTTACTAACAGAGGGCACAGGTTCGAGGCAGATCTCGATCTTCCAATCGTTCTTGAGGATGCATTGGGGAGTCTGTCAAAGACGAAGGACGTTTGCGAGGTTTTGCAGGCGATCAACCTCTGGCAGGATGTTATCCGTGCCAAGACCAGGAAGCATATCAGGGCAGGCAGAGGGAAGCTTCGTGGCAGGAAATACAAGAAGCCAAAGAGCATCCTGATCGTGACATCCGATTACAGCGGCATCGAGAAGGGTGCGCGCAACCTCTCTGGCGTGGATGTCGTGACGTGCGACCGGTTGAATGCCGAAATGCTCGCACCCGGCACACACGCAGGCAGACTCACGATCTGGACCGAGAGCGCGATTTCAGGGCTGTGAAGATAAATCATCCGTCGCGCCCTCCGACCAGGCAAGCATGATCGATGGGCGTGGCGGATGCGCGGGGATGTGTCTGTGATTTTTTGAGGCGGCGGCAGGGGTTTTCGAGGGGTGTGGTGATACAATGCGATAATATTCTGTGGCGCTATATCTTGATATGTTCACTTTCAGCTTGCTTTCTGGGAGGTTTTATTTAGGGTGAGTTCTAACGCATTGCATACAGCACGTAAGGGACTCCTCCATGATCGACACACAGTTTCACTTCTGCCTAACTATATGACATTCTCGCCGAAGTACCGTAGGAAGATTTTGGTCGGAGATGTCATGCTTGCGCTGGATAGTATCATTCGTAAGACTTGCAAGGATCTTGGCATTGAGATCATCGATATGGCTGTGAATTCAGATCATGTTCATTTGTTCGTAAAATATCCTCCGAAGTATTCTGTGAGCTATATAGCCAAGAGAATAAAAGGGAGGAGTAGTAGAGAACTGCGCAAGGCATTTCCACACCTTAAGGAATGGTGCAGTAAAAGTCTCTGGGCACCATCATGTTTTCATGGCTCGGCGGGTCAGGGATGGGAGGTTGTGGAGAGCTGCATACAGAATCAGGAGAAGCCAAATGCGAAAACGCTATGTACAGGCATTGGACTTAAGTCCGGGGTTTAGTGACTTCATCGGGAGGGTATCGTGATGGATGTGGAGGTAGGGGGCGATCGCGCGGCTGGTGTGTATGGGAGACAAAACAACTTACGACAGGAGAGGAATGGAAAAGGGATATGCGATGATGATCAGAGATCGGCCAGAAGAAGACGGAGATCGAAAAACCTCCTCCGACCCTACTGGGTGGGGTTCTATTTTTGGCGAGCAGTAAATGCATCTCCTGCCTGCAGGATTATTTTTTTGTCGGGTTTCACGGACCTGGAAAATGGTCTGGATGCGTGTAATGTGTTCGGTGTGTCATTTTCGCATCGGTTATTTTACAAATATTTTCAGCTATTGTCTCTGCTTTTGATTTGTAATTGCTTTGATAAATCTGGACGGAATCTTCATCGATTGTGATCAGAGACACGTCCTATAAATTGCATACCCAACTCGACGTCGACGGCGAGTTATAGTCACATTTCTCACATTCGGTGTTATACGTAACTTCAATATGTTTTATTCCAGAAAATGAAATCATTTTAATAAATTCAAGATACTCTATGAAAGATTCCCCTATGATAACTACGTTTTGAAGTTTTTTATCGATGACGATCGTTTCTTTGACCAGTAATTTATGCAGTCCCATGAAAACTAAATACACGCCAACCAATCCAAAAACCAGCATCATAATGGTGTGTAACAATCTGACATCCGACTCGTCGAAAGTGAGAATACTGAAAAACAAAGCAAGTGATCCGAAGGCAATCGCGAATAACCCACCAACGAAATTGACTTTCATAGCATCAACCAGTACAATCCTACTTTCGTCTTCTTTTTTGACTATCTTGAGCGGTATCGCATAGCATCTCATTGAAACGACCTGTATCAGCTTTTGTTTTGAGTGTAATAAGATTATCGAACAGAGAACCAGATAGCACCGTTTTTCGATTTTGATCCCACAAGTTGACTTTCAAGACCTGTCGATGGTGTTGGCGCCCCCTTTCCATCACGATTCACCAACGCAACCACTGGCACACCCAACCCACAAACCATAAATGCTACTTCATCCAAACTAAAAATGTCATATAGAATATAACTCGCACAAACATCCGCAGGAGCGATTAACCATGAACAAATTCACTGCAGTATTCGAACGGGATGGAAACTGGTGGATCGGCTATGTTGAAGAACTGCCCGGCGCAAATACTCAGGGTAGCACACTGGAAGAAGCACGTGAAAACCTGAAAGAGGCTATAGTAATGGTCGTCAGAGCAAACAGGGAACTGACGCAACTCGAAGTTATGGGCTCAGATGCAATTAGAGAAGAGTTGCTGGTGGCGACATGAATGAAACGTCGTGCACTGCTGAAACATTTGAAGCGACACGGTTGCAGATTTTTACGAGAAGGTGGCAACCATTCGATTTATTTCAATCCTGCAGGCAGAGAAACATCATCAGTGCCACGCCACACCGAAATCGCTGATAAATTGGCACAGAAAATCTGTAAAGATCTTAACATCCCTCCACCGTAGTGGTATCGTTTAAGCGGAATTATTGAATAGTAGAATATGGGCATACATAATATTCTATAATAATCTTGTATAAGATACACCCACCCCCACATCAGTCCACACTTGCAATAACACACGACCTCCGAGCCCGCGGATGCTCCCCACTTCGGTGGGGGGTCGGTGACTTAAGATAATGTGCTGAAGGAAAAAAAGAAAGAATTAAAGTAACTACCCGCCCCCATTGAAACACTATCAAGAGGCTTTGCTTGTTCTCTAAACTTTGCTGCTGTTCAGTCTTGTGATTTGATAAAATCGACTGCGGAAGGCTGTGGTGGTCAATGCTTCTCAAAAAGCAAGCAAACAACTTTTCACTATCGGTAGCCCTGATTAGGGAGGGGGTGAGTAGTTACCGGTAGAGAAGATAAAGAGAATAGTTTTTACATTCTATTCTAACCTTGCGATGGTTAGTTGTTCTGAATCAGATTTTTTATAGACTTTATGCAGGGCACACCAGAAGGTGAAGCGCTCTCAACTGCAAGGGTATTTATGGCACCTGAACATGCAAAACGAGTTTTAAAAGCTTTGGAAAAAGTAATCACTGAATTCGAAGAACGCAAACAAGTACAAGAAGAATAATTGATGCTGTTTTCACGCCACCACCCAACAAACCCCTTCTGATAACCAGATTCCATCCGACTCCTATACGCGATGGTATCGTACCCATCTCGGGCACTATACCCCACACTTAAGTACAATGCTTGTACCTCGCGTTTTCGCATTGCCAACGGCTTTGCTCTGCATCCGGTTTGACTGCGCCCCCGGTCTTTGCGTGTAATCAACCAGCAGCAAACATACGTATCGCTCGTGGCAGAATTCTCCTCTTTCCATGCTGGCTGAATCGAAATTCATCCCTGCCCCTGAATCCGCTCCACGCTCCCGTCCCGCGAGAGCAGGACAACCCGGCTGATCGCGGAATCATCAGCGATCCGGTACCCGGCCGCATCCCCGATCTCTGATGCAAAGAGGCGCACTTCCTCGTGATCAGGCATCGCAGTCCTGTCGAGGCGTTTTTGTGAGAATCCGACATGCATGTATGCCTTGACCTCGATGTAATCCGGCTCGCACATAGACAAGAGGCGCGCATAGCCCTCCGGATCGAACATGTTGACTCCCTTGATAAGCGTGATCCTGACCGCGGTTCTGGTTCTCGTCTTCGACCTGCCAAGCACCCGTAAAGACTCCTGGATCTCTGCCCAGAAATTCCCGCACGGATTGCATACCTTAAGATACGTATCTTCGTCGGGTGCATTCAGACTGATGTACAACTGGGTAGGCGCAATCCTTGCAATCATATCCGGCTGCGTACCGTTTGAGACGACGAACGTGGTCATAGCGTCCTTGTGAAACTCGTCGATCAACTCCGGCAGATATGGGTAGAGGGTCGGCTCGCCTGCAAGCGATATCGCAACCTGGTCCGGCTTTTGTGCCTCTCTCAGCGCGTCCATGTCAGTGGTCTCGGATCCGCCGTATCCCGAGATGAGGCGCGCATGTTCCCGCAGGATAGACCCCTTGATTTCAACTGGAGAATCCCAATCGGTAGGCTCTGGGAGCGGCACCGGCATCTCAACTGGTCTCCAGCAGTGGAGGCAGCGGTGGTTGCACGAGAGCGTCGGCGTCATCTGGATGCACCGGTGCGACCGAATGCCATAGAACTGCGATTTGTAGCAACTGCCCTCGCCTCTGATAGCCCGGTTCAGCCAGTGGCAGGTCTTTACCGCGCTGTGCCTGCCTGCTATATGGTAGCCGTGTTTTTTCAAGAGATTCTCAAGTTCAGGTTTCATTTTAGTCTAATACTATGCGAATTTCATATAATGGTTTGGGGTATGGAACTTGTTTGGGGTTATCGTGGAATAGTGACCTATTGAAGGTTATGGGGATAGAAGTGGGATATGTAAGGGGGTTTAATGTGAAAGTCAAGTTACATAAGACGAAAGACTAATGATGCAGGCAATACTGAGTTATAAACGTGGAAATAAACAAGAAGAAGATATATGAACAACTTAAGATAAATCTAAAAAACGTTAGATTTGAGGCACTCTGCAAAGCAGCAGAGTTGTTTGGTTTCAGGTTTAGAGGAGGTAAAGGAAGTCACAAGAATATACGTCAGAGAATGTGAGGGAAATGTTGAATTTCTGGAATGTTAAAGGAAAGGCAAAACCGTATCAAGTTAAACAATTATTGTAACTACTCAGGTATGTTGATCGGTCTCCCGATTGCGATCCTGTATCTTCTGGCAAGAAAAATAACCGCGGAGGACGCAGAGGAACGCAGAGCCTATAACCGTTTATATCCCCTCCGCGTCCCTCCGCGCACTCTGCGGTTAAATTCCTGGTTTGGTTATAGTATCTCACACATACCGGGTAGTTCCGGCATAGTGAAGTCCACTGATAGTGGTTTTGGGTACCTGAGTAGTTACCAATTATTAAAGATTGTCGAGAGATATGAATTATTGGAGGAAGAATATGTATAAGTACGCAATAGAGATATTCTATAGTGAGGCGGACGAGGGGTACATTGCAGCAGTCCCGAAGTTGGCAGGTTGCTCAAGCTTTGGAGAGACTGAGGCGGGGGCGTTACGAGAGGCTATGACTGCGATATCTCTCTGGTTACAAACTGCCAAAAATGAGGGTAGAGATATCCCACGACCCGAAGGAAGAGAATTATTACGGGCGATTGTCGATGAAAAAATCGTTCTTCGTCCTGCCCGCTCACAAAAGATCGTCGCATAACAAGGTCCACCGTCTATCACCACTGATTCATCCAAATTTCCTTCCGGTAACAACAGACGCCAGGCATATTCAAATTAACAATAGCCTGAAGAGAGCGCCACTTTTGTGAAGATTTTAAATTTATGACCTACATGAAACTTTGTGATCTGGTGCAGCTACCCCCAAAAGAAGCGAAGCTCCTCCCGCGCGGCTGGCAGATTCTCGGTACCGTGATCCTCGTAAGCATCCCGGACGCGCTTCGCAATCACGCAAACGCGATCGGGGACGCACTCCTTGCGATGTATCCGCGGTGCAGCACAGTGCTCTGGAACAGGGGTGTTGCGGGGCGCTTCCGTGAGCCGATCTGCGAGGTGATCGCGGGAACTGGCGAGACAGAGACGATTAACAAGGAGAATGGCTGCTACTTCAAACTCGATGCTGCAAGGATCATGTTCTCGCAGGGAAATCTCGTAGAACGGATGCGGATGGCGCGAATCTGCGAAGACCGGGTTGTTCTGGACATGTTTTCCGGCATCGGCTACTTCTCGATCCAGATTGCGGTTCATTCACGCCCGAAAAAGGTTATCGCAATCGAACTCAACCCGACCGCATACCACTATCTCAAAGAGAACATCAGGATCAACCATGTAGAGGATCTCGTCTTCCCGGTGCACGGGGATTGTGCGGTAAAAGCTCCTGAGAATATCGCAGACCGGGTGATCATGGGCTATCTCGATTCATCGCATGAGCAGCTCGTGAAGGGGTTACTTGCAGTGAGATCAGGTGGAATACTGCATTACCACGAGGCGACGCCGACAGCGCTTGCATACCAGCGCCCGGTCCAGCGGATCGAGGATGCAGCGCAGGCGTGTGGGCACCTATGCGGGTGCAGGCGCAGCGTAGAGATGATTGGCTGCCGCACCATCAAGAAGTATGCGCCCGGGGTTGTGCATGTGGTGGTGGACGCGAGGGTTACGTAGTACTGGGTGCCCCCGGATCACGGGATCGCCCGGATGATCCGGGTGACCTCCTCCAGTGTCAGGTTATGCGGTGTGACATAGAAGACCCATACCCCATCTACCCAGAAGTATTGGGGGAGATCGTTCGGTGCAATCCGGTACACGGTCTTCCCATCGATTGTGATCTCTTCGAGCGTGGATGCCCAGTCTCCACCAAATTTACGGATGCCTATAACCATCTTTTCGGTTTCATCGCTTGCAAGCGTCTCGTTCTGGTATAGCGTCGTCCAGAGCGTCAGAAACCCCTCACGCTCTCCGTGGTAATGTATGATCGCAAGATCCTCTATGTTCTCGATGCTGCCGATGTGCGACTTTCTTACCCGCTGCAGTGCATCCGCACCGGTCGACACCACGACCCGGTTCATGCCGAGAATCTCGGCTGGCGCGATCTCTATTGCGTTCGGATGCGGTGCCGGTGCGGGTGTTGCTGCTGGCGGCATGCGGACGGTTCCATCCGTGCCCTGATCGGTGATGCATCCGGCAGATGCCAGTATCAGCAGCACAGCGGTGAATACGAACAGG
>JAYEFK010000197.1:0-3799 GCA_034658575.1 Methanobacteriota archaeon | reverse complement strand
CTCAAGGATGGGCGCATCGTGGAGATGGGGCTTACCGACCAGATACTCGAGGACCCGCAGCATGAATACACCCAGTTACTGGTCAATTCGGTCTTATGAGGTGATCACCTGGCAGATAACCATTTAGAGATTTTTGATCTGAACAAGACGTTCAACGTGCACATTCTTGGCGGAAAAGAGATAAAAGGATTCGAAGATGTCAGTTTCAGCGTGAAACGCGGCGAGTTTCTGGCAATCATCGGAAGCAGCGGCTCCGGGAAATCTTCGCTTCTGAAATGCATGTACAGGACATACCTCGCGGATAGCGGATCGATGCTGTACCGCATGGATTCTGATAGCACAATCGATCTCACCACCGCATCGGATCACGAAATCCTCCGCTTGCGAAGAAGCGAGATCGGATACGTGTCACAGCTTTTGCAGGTGGTTCCAAGGACAATTGCAGTCGATGTGATCGCAGAACCATTGCTTCAGTGTGGAATTGGGATTGATGATGCGAGGGACGCGGCATCAAGATATCTTGCACGGCTGCGGATCCCTGAGGACCTGTGGGGTGCGTATCCTTCCACGTTCAGCGGTGGCGAGCGCCAGCGTGTGAATATCGCAAGAGCATTGATCGCAGCCCCGCGGCTGCTGCTACTGGATGAACCCACATCCGCGCTCGATCCTGCGTCAACCGCGGTTGTTGTCGAGATGTTACGGGGGGTAAACCAGGGGACCACGATGATCGGCATCTTCCACGACCTTTCTGTGGTGCGGGAACTGGCTGACAGAGTCATTGTGATGAAAGATAACCGGATGGCAGGAATCGGGACGCCGGAGGAGATTTTATGATTGAGATTCGTGTTTTTTGGCAAAAAATTAACCGCAGAGGTCGCAGAGGTCGCAGAGTTTTTTTCTCGGAGCGAGAGAGCTTTAACAGTTTATATCCCCTCCGCGTCCCTCTGCGCACTCTGCGGTTAAACTTCCTGTTTGGTTACAGTATCCCCCACGTCCCGGGTAGTTGCTGCATAGTGAAGTCTCACGATAGTGGTTTTAAGTACCTGAGTAGTTACGTTCCGGCAAGCATCGGGGTTTAGGTGATCGATATGAAAATAATCAATGGACAGATAATAACGCCGGATGGCGTAATCGAAAACGGCGTAATCGAGATCGTTGATGGAATAATAACCGACATCCGGGAGAATTCATCAAAATCCGGTAATGTAATAGATGCAAACCGCGGATACGTGCTGCCCGGAATCGTTGATATCCACGGGGACGATCTTGAGACTGCAATCTCGCCAAGACCATCAGCGAGGTTTCCTGTTGACTTTGTGCTCCTGCATCTGGACAGAAAAAACGCGAGCATGGGGATCACAACGAAATTACATGCGATCGCATACTTCGAGGACGAACTCAAAAGCAGGAGTACTGGCACTTCAAAAGAGATCGTGGAGACGATGGCACGTCTTAAGGATGAGTTTCTGACGCATCACTTTGCGCATGTCAGATGCGAGATCAGCGGCGATCTGAAAGATGTGTTTGAGGCTATTGAGAGCCCGCTTACCAAACTCGTCTCATTGATGGATCATACACCGGGACAGGGGCAGTTTACAGACCTGACGCGTTACCGGGAGTATCACAAGAGGATGTACGGATTAAACGATGATGAGATCGATCGGATCATCAGAAAGAAATCCGGTTATGCGGGCGAGCTATTGCAGAATATGCGAGAAGTTGCAGAATTTGCTAATATGAGGGGGATCTCTATCGCATCGCACGACGATGATAGCCCGGAGAAGGTGGAACTGGTCCACAGCATCGGTGCCCGCATCTCTGAGTTCCCGATAACGCTTGACGCAGCAAATAAGGCGCGTGAACTCGACATGACCATCAGCATGGGCGCACCGAATGTTGTTCTCGGCAGGTCAACGTCTGGCAACCTCAGTTCCAGCGAGGCGATCAATGCCGGTCTCGTTGACATTCTCTGCTCGGATTATAACCCGGGGTCCATGCTCTACTCTGCATTCATCCTGTGGAAGCGGGGAGTTCTGACGCTACCCCGTGCTGTTAATATGATCACCCGGAACCCGGCAGAGGCGGTGGGTATGGATGGTACGATCGGATCAATCGAGATCGGGAAACGTGCCGATCTGCTGGTCGTCTCAGAACGGATGGGGATTCCTGTTGTGGCACGCACGATCATGGGCGGGGAGGTCGTGTATGCGGCAGGCGGTGTGAGATGACAAGAATCGGAGCGTCGCTGGATCTCCGTTTCGGGAAAGACACGCTACAGTTCATCGATTTCCTGTATTCGAATGGATTTGACCATATTGAGGTCAGAAAAGACAATGATTACGTATACGGAATGGTAGACTCTGATCTCCTGGGGCAGGTTCTCTCTGAATACGATTTCACGATCTCGTACCATGCTCCGAGCCGGGAATTCAACCTTGGAAGTGTGAACGAACGAGTCAGGCAGTCCTGCGTAGCTCAGGTGATCCGGATGGGTGAGTATCTGCAAGAAGTCTGTTCAGGTTCAGAGTCCTGGGTGAACATACACGTAGGACACGTTCCGGAGCAGTACCATAGACGAGTCATTGCAAAGGCTGAAGAGAACATGAGAGCGTCACTGGATGAGATTGCAGCGGCTTATGAGGGGCTGGATACGGGACTTCTGGTTGAGAACGACAGTTTTGAGACTCACCTAACTAAATTCGGGCTGTATCCGGAGGCAATTTGGGATATCCTGAACCAGCATCCCGGTTTTGGCATGACATTTGACATCGGTCATGCCCACCACTCAGGCATCCCGCCTGAACAGTTCATCAAACGTATGGGGCGCAAGATCAAGGCTGCGCATCTGCATGACAACAACGGCGTGTATGACGAACATCTCGCACCCGGCAGGGGTTCTGTTGATTTCGAGGGTGTCCTCTGTAAGCTCGACGGTTGCACCACGTATGTGCTTGAGATGAAGACGTTATCCGATGTTATCTCGGGCAGGGAGTTTATCGAATCGCTGGGGATTATGAAATGACAGAAAAAAACATTCAAATCGAAAGTCGTGACTTAAACCTCTGGTACGGTGATGCGCAGGCGTTAAAGAGCGTCTCGATGGATATACCAGAGAACAAAGTCACCGCTGTGATCGGTCCGTCCGGATGTGGCAAATCGACATTCATCAGATGCATCAACCGGATGAACGACCTGATAAAGGACTGCCGCATCACTGGAGAACTGCTCTTCGGTGGCAGGAACATCTACGACCGTGATGCGGATGTGGTAGCGATACGGAAGAGCATCGGGATGGTCTTTCAGAAGCCAAATCCTTTTCCGATGTCGATCTATGACAACATCGCTTATGGTCCCCGCGTTCACGGCATCCGCGGTAAACATGAACTGGACGAAGTCGTTGAGACGAGTCTTGTGGCTGCTGCGCTCTGGGACGAGGTGGGCGACAAACTCGACATATCCGCACTCGATCTGAGTGGCGGGCAGCAGCAGCGGCTCTGCATCGCACGAACACTTGCAGTAAAGCCTGAAGTGATACTCTTTGATGAGCCGTGTAGTGCGCTTGATCCGATATCGACTGCCAAAATCGAGGACCTGATCGGCGAGTTAAAACGCGAATACACGATCGTCATTGTGACACACAACATGCAGCAGGCTGCGAGAGTGTCTGATTACACGGCGTTCTTCCTGCTTGGCGAGATGATCGAGCTTGGAAAGACGAAGCAGATCTTTGAAAATCCGGAAAAGAAGAGTACAGAGGATTATATCACAGGCAGGTTTGGATAGGGCGATAGGGAGGGAT
>JAYEFK010000196.1:0-3800 GCA_034658575.1 Methanobacteriota archaeon | reverse complement strand
AACGAGAATGTGCTGCCTCTTCCTTCCTTACTTTCTGCCCAGATTCTCCCGCCATGCATCTCGATGATCTCCTTTGCCATCGGAAGTCCGAGACCGGTCCCACTCGACGCGGTATCCACCTTATAGAACCGATCGAATATCTTATCGATCGAATTCTCAGGAATTCCTATGCCTGTGTCCGAGACCGATGTCAGCAACTCTCCGTCCCTGACCTGCGCGGCTACTGAGATGCGCCCTTCTGACGTGAATTTTATTGCATTGATGAGGATGTTTGCAAAGGCGCTGGTCAGCCTATCGCGATCACCGCGGATCACCGGAAGATCCTCCGGCACATCCATGGTAAGCGTGGACCCTTTGAGTTCTGCCGTCTGCTGCATCCGGTCAGTCACATCGTGCATGATTCCGCCAAACGAAATCTCCTCTTTTTTAAGCGCAATATCCCCGGTCTCGATATTTGCGAGTTCGATGATATCGATGATCATCCGTGTGATGCGGTTTATATCCTGCTTTACAGCATACAGACTGTCCTTCTGCTGTTTCGTTATCTTGCCGAGATGCTGATCCAGAAGCAGTTCCACATGCCCATCGATCGATGTCAGCGGGATGCGCAGTTCCTCAACGGTTCTTGCAAAGAACTCGTTTCTCCCTCTTTCTGCCTCCTTTAGTTCGCTGTTCTCGGATATCAGTCTGGATTCTTCGTCGGGAGCACGCCGCTCCACGTTAAGTCCCGCATAACTGATCAGAATCAGCGTAACCAGCCATATCCCGAGCTGCACCATCGTATCCTGTATAGCGATGGTGCTTGCAACCGCAATTGCTATAGTTCCAACGAGTGTGAATATTAGTCCGGTACGTGTGATGTTGTGCATTGATTACCACCTTATCATATTGATAGAATACTGATTCAAGTCCAGTTATACCTATCGGACTCGGACGGTGCGGCTGTAAGCGACCGGGGTTGGCTTCTGTAGTTACTCGCCGATCCGGCTCACCATCTTAACAGCAGCCTCGACCGCACGTTTTGCATAATCCACACGCTGATGCGCCTCCATGCGGGTCATCTTCGGACCTGATATGCCGAGCGTGACCGGCTTTCCGGATTCGAGCGAGAGGTCCATGATCTTCCGTGCTGCATGTTGCACCACGATCTCATCGTGCCCGGTCGCACCCTCAATCACACAACCGATCGTCACCACCGCATCGATCCCCTCGTCAGATACGAGTTTCTTGATCGCAAGCGGCATGTCATACACTCCGGGAACCATGATCGTCCGGGCGACATCCGCACCAAGAAACTTTGCATGTTCTCTCCCGAGGAGTTCCATCTGGTATGTCAGGTCACGATTGAACTCAGATACTACAAATCCCAATCGAATAGCCATATATGTCAATCTCCATCTAAATGTTTGAAAATAAGAAATGGAATTCGAGACGGTATATTTTGAGGGGATGGATGGCTGAGTGAATTCAAACAACCTGTAACCGATTTCCCGAATTCCATGATTATGGTTCTGGACCCGAATGGTAGATAAATGTTAGGGTTCGCGACAGTATCCCCGAACCAAAACCGCGTAATGAAACATGAGTAAACTCAATTACACATTATTCCGAAATTTTTATCATATATGGCAAACCACCATATAATGATAGACAATCTCGATTCTCTGTCACCTCTGCAAGAACAGCAGGGCAAGTACCACAGAGATCGCGCAGAAACTGGGGGTTGCACCTTCGACGGTGCATAATCGAATCAATCGACTGAAAGAATCGGGAATCATCGAGCGGTTCACAGTCATCCTCGATCCGGCGGCGGTCGGGCAGAACGTCACAGCATATATCGGGATCAATATCGAATCCACGAAGAGGATCGCGGTCATCAACCAGTTGCAGAAGATCGATGATGTCGTCGAGGTATACGAACTGCTTGAGCCGTATGACCTGTTCATCAAGGTGCGCACCCATGACATCAGTTCGCTTAAGGAGCATGTGCTGCATCCGATCAGCGATCTCGACGGGGTTCTGGACTCGAGTACCATCCTGACCACGAAACGACATAAGGAGATATTTTCAACCATCACGAGGAGGGATTAACATAATCACAACAATCGAGGCAATACTGACAGCAATCATGTATCTGCTCGGGGGCGCGTTTATACTGTTCATATACAAGGCTTACACTCATACGCACCAGAAAAACCTTCTGATGCTTTCCATTGGAATGTTCATCTTCATATTCGGTAGCAATTTCGACATATTTTCCGGATTGGTACTATCTGACTATATCGAGGAACCGATGGCACGCACAATCGCATTACTGATCGAAATACCGGGCATTCTGGTCATGCTGTACTCGGTTATCATGTCCTGATTATGGGTGATGATCATCACAAACCGGATCGGTACTCGGCGTTTGCCAGAAACTGGAAACTGATCGGGATAACATCCAGGAAAAAATGGCAGAAGAGCAGTATTCAGGATAAGGTACTCTGGCGCGTACTCGAAAGGATCAGTAAGTCCGAGCAAGGGGACGCAATCATCCGCCATGCCTGCTATGAAGCCGGACTGCTGGATGGGGAGATGCTGCAGAGTGAGCTTGGGTGGTGCGACTGCGACACCACTGGCAACGATCGAACTGATGTGCCTGCTCTCTGGCACATATACTGAACTGCGTAACCTAAATGGAAAACCTGTGCTGAGACTCACAGACTGCCCGTACTCTGATGTGCTTGCGGACTTATGCCCGCTTGATGCCATCTGCGAGTGCCATCTTGCAGGCACAGTACATGCAATCGGCCGCAAATCTGCGATCAACCGGCGAAAGAAGATGTGCGCAGGCGATCCGTACTGCGAGTTTGTGATTGAATGAACCTTTGATTCCACATCGGGCTTGCATAGAATCTTAAAGTATGGCTGGTGGATGGTAATCTGAACTGCTGAAAGAAGCAGTTCAAATATTGAATACGCTGGAAACCGTGATAGAAACGAACATGCTCGAGTGGGTTGTGGCGTGGCAATTTACCAGATACGGATCGATGCAGGTTGTGAGAGTTGCGCCCCAAAAAGTCTGAAGAAGGGAAATTGCACCGGTAGTCCCTCGGGGATGCGGCGGATGCTTGTTTTCTCGATGATGTCAGTCATCCCCTGTCACTTCCTCTCGTTTTTGTTGTGTCAAATCGATCCTCCGTGTCCTTTTGTATTTCCTACTGCTGTTATTTATGTCAGTCGCGGTGATGTGCATCCAACTGACCATCAAAAAATTGGTGTTTTTTGACACTGGTGGATCAACGGAAGAGAGAAGAACGTTTAATATACAGGGGTTTATAGAGATCATTCAAAATTTCAGTTGTGGCGGTATGCAAACATGAAACGATCACTTGCCATCGGAACCACCCTCCTGGTCATTGTAGTCTCTCTCACGCTCACGCTCACAGGATGCATCACAGAGCAGGATCCGGAGTGGGACGTAACCAATGACGGGTTGTTGAGGTACAGGATGCCCGCGCCGGATCCGGATCCGGAGCCTCTTCCAGAACTGCTCGAAGAAATGGATAATTACACACTCTACGAGGTTGTTTATGAGAGCAGGGGGGCAGATATCGAAGGACTCATCCGGATACCAGAGAATCGTTCCGGAAAACAAGTTCCCGGAATCGTGCTGCTCCCGGGCGCAACCGTGACAAAAGAGGGTGAACAGGGGCTTGCCAGATACCTCTGCGATATCGGGTATGCGAGCATCGCTATCGACCAGCGCAATCTCGGCGGCATCAACATGGAAGGCGATCTCAGGATGTTCCTAAACG
>JAYEFK010000195.1:0-3848 GCA_034658575.1 Methanobacteriota archaeon | reverse complement strand
TTTACCCAAACTTTAACAACTTAAAAGAAGTGTGATGGATTCATAATTCAGCAATCACCATAAGACCGAGTAGACACATCCGATAATTTTGCCATCTATCGAGGAAGACATCTGCCATGGATAACGAAACAAGCCCGACTGACCATAAGAACCTGCTCCACCGGTACCTGCCAATCGTAACATGGCTGCCAAAATACAAACCCGCCTGGCTGCCACACGATCTCATCGCCGGGCTGACCATCTGGGCGGTGCTCGTGCCGGAGGCGATGGCTTATGCCGGGATTGCAGGAGTGCCCCCGATAATGGGGTTGTATACAATCCCTATACCGCTGTTCCTGTACGCCATCTTCGGCACGTCACGCACGCTTGTTGTGGGCGCGGATTCGGCGGCGTGCCTGATCTCCGCAAGCGCAGTTGGCGCACTGGCTGCCTGCGGTGCGGCTGAGTACCTGGCGCTGACAACGGCGATGGCGATAGCGGTGGGGATATTCCTTATAGTGTTTGGGACGCTGCGGATGGGGTGGATAGCCGATTTTATCTCGATTCCTGTGATGGCAGGCTTTCTCGAGGGGGTAGTCCTCGTCACAATCATCGGTCAGGTGCCCAAGCTCTTTGGCATCGGCGGCGATGGTGGCAATTTCTTCGGAAAACTTTTGGTGATTATCCAGGGGCTGCCCGATACCAACATGGTAGCGCTGGCACTCGGTGTTGGCAGCCTCGTGTTGATCGCTGCCATCGGTCGGTATGTCTCGAAATTGCCGGCTGCACTCACGACCATTATCATCTCCATTGTGGCGGTTTCAGCGATGGGGCTTACAACTAAAGGCGTTGACGTGGTCGGTACACTCAGCACCGGCTTTCCGCCAATGGGTTTGCCAGACGCAAGCCTGATAGATTATATGGCTGTTATCCCGGGCGCTCTGGCGATAGTTCTGCTCGGTTACATAGAGACGCTTGGCGCAGCCGCTGGTGCTGCCTCGAAGGAGGGTGGAAGAATCGACCCCGATCAGGAGTTGGTTGCCCTTGGCACTGCTAACCTGGGCGCGGGCTTAAGCTCGGGATTTGTTGTAGCGGGCAGCCTCTCAAAGACGTCGGTTGCTATGGGCGCTGGCGGGAAGACGCAGATAAGCCATGTCGTAAGCGGCATCCTCGCGGTCATGACGCTCCTTGTATTTATGCCGCTATTCACCAACCTGCCCGAAGCTACGCTTGCAGCAATCGTGATCGTGGCGATGGTCGGTCTTGACCAGACTGCCAAACTCAAGAAAGCGATGAAATTCAGCCGCACAGAGTTTGTGCTGGGCATGGTATGTTTCACTGGCGTGCTTACCCTCGGCGTGTTGCAGGGCGTGGGTCTCGGAGTTGCCCTCTCACTTCTGGTGATGATTAAGAAGGCATGTCGCCCGGGCACAGCCGTTCTGGGCAGAGTCCCTGGTGAGAGAACCTATTATCGGGATGTCCGCAGGCGACCTGATGCAGAAACGATTCCCGGACTGCTTATCTTCCGCTTTGATGCCAGACTTATCTTTTTTAATTGCAACTTCTTTGTAAGTGCGGTGAAACGCGGTATTGCCACAGCCAGGGAACCGGTGAAGACGGTTCTGATTGACGCAGAAGCCATGAACGATATCGACATCACAGGCGCTGATCGTCTGATAAGGCTGAATGCGGAACTGAACCGCAGAAATATTGTTATGTACCTCACCCATGTGAGAGACCCGCTGCGAGACAAGATGCACCGGATGGGGGTCGTCGATGCGATTGGGTCAGGTCACATCTACGAAACCACCCGGGACGGCGTCGATGCTTTTGTCGCATCAAGGAAAACGCTGCCTGCGATAGGGGATGACAGGTCGCAATGATAGTCATATCTGCCTGACCACCTCATACCCAAAGACTGTGATTGTGATCACAACAGAGGTGAGCGAGAGCGCAAGCACCGCATTCGAGTAGCATGGATTCAGAACATACCATGACAGCCCGCCAAGAACGTGCGTGATGCTCATCAGTAGGATGATGGCGACGCCGATGTAGTATATCCTTGAATCCATAAGATATTTCAGCACAGTATAGCCGGCAGCGTAGTAAAAGAAGACTGTAAACATGAGATACGGGATTACGATGCCATGATCGACCGCATAAACAAGTGTCGGACTGTATTCATACTTAAGAATCCTCTCGAGTCCGCCCGCAAGGTAGAATGTGAGCGCGTAGTCGATGACAACCGCAGTAGAGAGGATGAGCGGGATCGCCTTATAGTTGTGATAGATCGATTGCAAGTTCTGCGATATTTGCTGCATAATCCCCCGTCCGGCTGAGACTGTCAATTACGATTTCCGGTGAGGAAGTGACTGCGGTGGCAGCCATCAACTTTGATAACAGTTCTTTTGTCGTAGCGTTCTCTGAGAGAACGTCATTTGCAAGAGAGGCATCCGACTTCCTGAGCGATTCGATGCTGTTTGCAATGAGATTCTGCGAAACCTTGACAGATTCCCCCAGTCCGAGCGCAGCATCCGGGACACCCGTATGGCTAAACGCATCCGCGATCTTGACCGCATGATCTCCAATCCGCTCGAGGTTTCCCGCTGCCAGCCGGTAATAAAACGACTCGATGAGGCTCAGCTCGTCAATTTTTAAGATCCTGCCCAGGTTCAACCGGGTGATGAACTGTTTTGAAACCAGTAGATACATCCGATCGACCTCATCATCCCTTGAGATGATTTCTCTTAAGATTTCGTCATCTTTTATCTTCAGATAATTGATCAAACCGTCAAGCATCAGAAATACGAGTGACGACATCCGTTTAATGCCCTTTTCTATCGTGAACTCCCCGACATCGAGGAGATCGTTGATCTCGATCACCGTATCGGTTTCTTTGACCACCTCGATCCCGATCAGATTCTGGCTTATGCTTTTTACCCTCTTCTTCGTCTCCTTCGGGATGTGATCTGCATGTACCTCAATGGATCGGTGTCCCATCACATACGCACCAATAATGTCCCGCATGATCGCATCCATACTCTTGCCACCAAGTTCCAATCGCTTCGCGGGAGGGTCGGAATCGTGTGTGGGCGGTGTGATCGCAATCGACCCATCGTCCTGATATGAGATCCTGACCAGCGATCCGGCAACCAGCCCCGAATCAACAGCCCATTTCTTCGGCAGTGTGACGATGTATGTTGACTTTCCGGTCACCTGCACCTTTCTTGTATCCATAGCAACACTTCAGTTCAACTTCACCCTATCACCTGTGACCATGTACACCACGCTTTCACAGATATTGCCGACATGATCCCCGATCTGCTCAAGATAATGTGCCACAGATGTCAGATGTGATGCGTTCTCGATCTTTCCAGGATTCTCAATCATAAATGTAAGTAACACCCGCCTGAGCTGGTCAAACAATGCGTCGACCTCATCATCGCGCTTTGCGATATCGTAAGCTAAAGTGGAGTTTAACTCACCAAATGCACACAGTGCGTCGTCCAGCATCTCGCATGTTATATGTGCCATCAGGGGAATGTCGATCAGGGGCTTGACGTGTTCCTTATCATTATTTGCAGCTACAATCTTTGCGATATCCACAGCAAGGTTACTTATCCGCTCGATATCTATATTGACTTTGATCAGAGCCTCGATCATTCGCAGATCCCGATCCGCTGGCTGCTGGAGTGCTGGAAGCTGCATGCAGAGGACCTCAATCTCTGCAGAAAGATCGTTAATCCTCACGTCACCTTTTATTACAGCCTCTGCCTCTTCGACATCATAATCCTGCAGTGCTTTAACCGAGCCTTTGATCGCTGCATCTGCCAGTTTGCTCAGTCTCAAAACCTTCTGTTGTACCTTTA
>JAYEFK010000194.1:0-15109 GCA_034658575.1 Methanobacteriota archaeon | reverse complement strand
TCCGGGAGATCGATTCCTCCAGCATCTCACTGGTTGCAAAGAAACCCGGTTCAAGGAGATCAAGAAAGAGCCTGAAATTCTCAGGGTCTCCTTTGTGTGGTGTGGCTGTCAGGAAGAGAAGATGCTCTGCTATCTTTGATAGAGCCTCTCCCAATCTGTACCTGCCGGTTTTGTTGAGTTTATCGCCGTAGCGGTAAGCAGCCATCTTATGGGCTTCGTCCACAATGATCAGGTCAAACTGAGATGAGGCAAGTGTTGGCAGAACATCGTCCCTCTTGGCAAAATCGATGGATGTGATGATCTGTTGCTCCCTGCTCCAGACATTCTCTCCATAAAACGCACCCATAATCCCCCGATCGATGATTGTGAACCCTTCCTCAAACCGCTCCTTCATCTCCCTGCGCCACTGGTCCTTAAGATGCCATGGCACGACGATCAGGATGCGATTTATCAGATGGCGGAGTTTCAACTCCTTGATGATCAGTCCAGCCATGATGGTCTTTCCTGCTCCGGGATCGTCTGCGATAAGAAAACGGATTCGCGGGAGTTTCAGCACATACCCATACACCGCCTCGATCTGATGGGGCAACGGGTCCACCTTTGAGGTATTCATAGCTAGAAGAGGATCATACAACTAAGCGTAGCGATATCTCCTCGTTTCAAGACCGAGAACTTCGCTATGAAGATCGATGCGTCTTCATATTTGGATGTTCATTCGTCCGGATTCACGACATTCACGACATCTGACACTCTCTTATGCATTTCTCGTAGCCTCCTTCTGATATCTGCCTGATAATCTGATCCGGCTTTCCCGAGCACCCGATCCTGCCGCCAAGCATGACGTGCGCCCAGTCCACAGCCACATAGTCGGTGATCGTTGCAAGATGCGTGATGATCAGCCCGGATGCAGTTCGCCTGCTCGGAAGCTCCCGCCTGTGCAGGAGTTCGCCGACCATCCCGCCGATCAGCTCCATGTTCTCGATGTCAACGCCAGAATCGGGCTCATCCAGCATCACAAAATCCGGGTTCTGCGCCATCAGTTGCAGTATCTCGGACCGTTTGATCTCGCCTCCCGAGAACCCGGCGTTCACATCCCGCTCAAGGAATTCCTCTGTGAAATGCATTTTCTTAGCAAGAACGCGGGTCTCATCGGTGATCTCACCGGATTTATCGCCGCGGCAGAGGTTCACCATATCCCCAAGCCTGATGCCGCGTATAACCGGCGGGTTCTGGAACGCGATCCCTATCCCGAGTTTCACGCGCTCAGCGGTTGTCAGGTTGGTGACATCCTCGCCATTGAAGACGATCCTGCCGCCGGTCACCCGGTATCTCGGAAACCCGAGTATACCGAGCAGGAGCGACGTCTTTCCTGACCCGTTCGGACCAAGCAGGACATGACACTCCCCCTTCTCGATTCGGAGGTCAAGACCTTTGAGTACGGGTCGTCCATCGACCTCGAGGTTCAGGTTCTCTATTTCGAGCATATTCATATTCCTCGGAGTAAAAAGAAGGTGAATGGGTAAATCACCTTCTTCGTGTACTCACGTACTTATCGATTGCGCCGGGACACTACCAGATACATTGCAAGGATCCCGGATGCTGCAGAGATGATTCCAAATCCCGGAGTTGCTCCGGAATCCCCGGTTTCTGCTCCTGCCCCATCCTCTATACGTTCTGCATCTTCCGTACCACTTCCAATAATCTTCTCTGCCCTCGCCATCTCGATTACGGGTACGCTTATCTGACCCGCGCCGAACAACTTATCGATCAGTTCCTGTGATGCCGTCCTGTAGTTCAGTGACGCACTCACGGTTACCGGAGTATTGACATCAGCAGGCACCGTAAACGTGTACGTCTCTGTAACAGACTCCTTCGGTGGAATGCGTGTATCCTCGAGGATGGATTCCGCTTCCCAGACCTTCATCGTCGGGTTGCCGTCAGAATCTCCGATGACGTTATGAAATATCGCAGCATCAGGATCGACGATTCCATTCTCATCCAGCGCGCCTGACCTGAATATTGAAGCTCCTGCACTATCTGTGACCTTTACATCAAGCCATGCCTCACGCACCTCTGTTAGTCCTGTCGGAATCTTATGTCCTGCACCGGTGTTTGTGACGATCACATCGATTGAGACCTCTTCACCAGCAGCATCCTTCGGAGTGGTTACCTCAACGGTCGCTGCAGACTTAAGCCGCTCAATTGCAAGTTCTTCGTGCTTCTCGGAACCAAGAATGCCCGGCAGTGGCGCATTTCCACCAACACCATAGTGCGTGTACCAGTGGTCACGCTCGGGACCGCCAGCGGCTGCAACACCAGGATTTGCCTCAAAACGCGTAATTCCGTGCGTCATGTGGCAGTGCTGACATGGGGTCTCAGTATCAGGATCGCCTGTGTTGTACGGGCTTTCCAACCACTCATCATACGTCGCCTCAATTTGCAGGTTGTTCACAGGATGGAAAACGTTGTGGCATCCGCCGCAAAACTCTGCCGATGTGTGCAGTTCTGAGAACTCTGCTGTGTGATACATCGGCATGGAATCATCATAAGGACCTCGCTTTACCCTGCCTGGTTCTACGTCATACGCACCGTTTATGCCGGATATCGCGGTTACAACGTGGCAGAAATCACACTGAATGCCCTTCTTTGAAACCTCACCCATATTCGAGCGATCCGCCGGGAGAATCTCGCCGGTCAGAAATCCGATAGGGGAATGGCACTTGATGCAGTACTCGTCAGTCAGACCGTTCGTCTCATTTGATGCCATCTCATCTTCTTTCTGATACACCGGATCAATGTACGCGTTTGCATGCATCGAACCATTCCACTGCTCATATATCTCTGCATGACATCCCATGCAGACTGTCGGATCATCGAAATCCGCAGAGGTGTACGGTGCATCCTCTGCTGTTGCAGCAGTACACATTCCTATAAGCAGAAGCATGATCCCTGCCAGTTGTACGGTAGTACTCATAGGTTTCGCCTCCTTTCTACCCGTATCAGTCCTTAATCTCCTCAAACGAGTCCTTGTGCTTGCAGACCGGACACTCCTCCGGCGCCGCATCAGCGTCGGCAACGTATCCACAGTTTGTACATCGATATTCAGCCATAAAATCTCACCTCCTTTTAGATTGTCTTCTTACAGAAATACCAGTCCTTGCAGTCGTATCCCTCACCAAGCCGCTTCTCTGCCTCTTCCGTCGTTGCAGGCGGCGGAACAATCGCCTGATCTCCAGGTCTCCAGTCGGCAGGCGTTGCGATCCCGTACTTGTCTGCCGCCTGCAGGGCATCGACGAGCCGCAGGATCTCATCCATATTCCGTCCTGTCGAGAGCGGATAGTAGATCATCGCCCGCAGGATCTGGTCGGAATCGATCACAAAGACGCACCGCACAGCAGCGGTTGCGCTCTCTCCCGAATGGATCATGCCGTACAGTTCCCCGACCTTCATACTCAGATCCGCTATCACTGGAAACGGGATCTTAACACCCATCTTCTCCTCGATGTTCCGCACCCATGCGATATGTGAGTGGACGCTGTCAACGCTGAGTCCGATCAGCTTAACGCCGCGTTTCTCAAGTTCGGGGTTCATCTTCGCAAAGCCCATGAACTCTGTTGTGCATACCGGCGTGAAGTCTGCCGGGTGCGAGAAGAGGATGACCCACTCCCCCCTGTAATCAGAGAGTTTTATGGGTCCATGGGTGGTCACAGCCTCAAAGTCAGGCGCAGGCTCGCCTAGATGAAGCATCGGGCGTACGTGTGCCTGTTCTGTTGTGGTTTCTTCGTCCATACCCATCACATCTTCCTGTTCAGTCTTTCAGTTGTTTCAGCGCATTCCGAAACATCGCAACACCCGGGGCACCGGACGTCATGAACACAACCTCGAGCGTCTCCACAATCTCTTCCTTTGTTGCGCCATTGTTGATGGCGTTTCGCATCTGCGATTCCACACAGGGCTCACACCGCTGCGCTGCAACCGAGGCGAGCGCCATCAGTGTCTTCACCTTAACAGAGAGAGCGCCGTCCTTAAGTATACCTTCATCGCACTTTTGATACATCCTTAAGAAGGATGGGTCGATCTCTCCAATCGTCTTCATGATATCAGGGGTGAACCCGATCTTCTTGCTTATGTTCTCTACAATCTGTTTTCCCATTGTTACATACCTCCTATTTTCTTCAGTCTCTTACAGTACCTTATAGCCTCTTATCGACCCCGCCGCCGGTGTCGCATTCCGGAATGTAGCAGCTGACATCGATGAAATCACATCTCTCGCGCACGATGGACACTGTTCCGGCGGCGTATCCGCTTCCAGCGAATAGCCACAGTTTGAGCATTTCCAGCTGGTCATGCCATTAACCTCCTGACCTCTGACCTCTTCAGCATCCCGCGAAGTTCTCTGCTTCGTGTTCGCCGCAGAACCAGCAGGTTTCCGGGTTGTCGCCTTCGACAAACGTCATCTGCCCGCATGTTAGACATGCAACCTTGTTGTCGTGTACAACCTGCGTTCCCGGTGGCAGTACCGTTACGGTTCCGGTAACTTCCCAGAGCCCGTGCAGGTTGCAGCGCGAGACCGCGCGCAGTTTGACAGAGCCCACGTCGTCGAGCCGGATCGTGAAGACGGTCTTTGGCTCGGTTAGTTGCGGGGTTAAGTCTATTCGTGCCAGGAATACGTCCTCTGCATACAGCTCGATCCACTGTATGTGATGTCCCGGCTCATTCGGATGTTTGAGCATCCCGCCGACCTCAACCTCGATGTCAAACGGCTCCCGTGCCGCAACCTTCACAGGAATGCTGATATGCGGCAGGTGCTTCTTCTCAAGCTCTGTCAGGTTCATCAGGTTAGCTGCTCTGTTCACTCGCAGGAACTGCTCATCAATCACTTCTTCAACCATTGTTTATACCTCCTTTGTTCATTCCACGAGTTTGAAAAACTCCTTCCCGACGCCACATGACGGACACTTCCAGTCGTCTGGCAGGTCCTCAAACGCCGTTCCAGGTTCGATTCCACTCGTTGGGTCGCCCCTCTCCGGGCGGTACAGGTATCCACACATCTTACATCGATAATTCGTCATAGTGTGCCCTCCTTTTACTCAATACTCAAACAAGATCCATCGGAACGCCACAGCAGACGAGCTCTCCGCCTCCTTCCTCTATTACCTTAACAACGTTACCACAGATACTGCATTCGTAAACTTCTCCTTTAGCTGTCATTATATACCTCCTATTTAGTATTCTTCACACCTGATCTCGAAGTACGCCCTCGGATGATCGCATGACGGACACAGAGCAGGTGGTTCCTTGTCCTCGTGCACGTATCCGCACTTCCTGCAGACCCACGTGACATTTGCATCCTTCGTAAAGACCGTATCGGTCTTGACAGTTGCAAGCAGTTTCCTGTACCGCTCTTCGTGATGCGCCTCTGCAACCGCTATCATTCGAAGTCTGCCGGCAATTCCGTCCAGCCCTTCGCTTTCTGCAACGTCTGCAAACGCAGGATACATCGTCGTAGTCTCGTAGTTCTCGCCAGCGATCGCTGCGGCGAGGTTCTCCGCTGTGTCTCCGAGCGTTAGCGGAGCAGCAGCTTCAACATTGATCTCATCAGGTTTTTCAGGAATCTTCTGCCGCAGTTCATCGATCATCCTGAAGAGCCACTTCGCATGTTCCTGTTCGTTCTCCGCGGTCAGAAGGAAGATACCTGAGATCTGCTCAAAACCCTCCTTCTTTGCAACCTTCGCATAGAACGTGTACCTGTTCCGTGCCTGACTCTCGCCAATAAAGGCTTTTGTCAGGTTTTCAAGCGTCTTTTCCATGATCCTAACTGCCCCCTGGCTTCATGCTGTATACCTCGGTAACCGTAACAGTGACGAGGTTCTTCGGCGCTGGAAAACCCATTCCGGCAAGCTCTTCCTTTGCCGCATCAAATAGTGGTCCGCTATCCGCAAGCGTTGCGGTTCCCTTGAGCTGATATCCCGATGCGGTCTCTGCGTCCACGATATCGATTGCGACCCTCGGGTTCTCCATGAGGTTCTTTCTGGTGTGTTCTGAGAAGATATCCGCAAACCGGATCGTCTGCTCATCAACGATCTTGAAGCTGCCTTTTGGTGAGACATTCGGCACGCCATCTTTTGATGCCGTGGCAACCGAGCCCCACCCGATCTTTTCAAGAACCTTCTTTACGTCATCTGTGATCTTATCCATCTTACTCACCTCCTATCTCTTCTCGGAAAGTGCTCTTGCGATGCTCTCGCCAAGTTCCCTGGACTCCTGTTTTATCTTGCCGGTGATCGCACCTGATACCTGCAGCCCCGGTTCCAGCACATCCATGCCCCAGCCCTTCATGGCATCAGTTATGATCCCAACAGCTTTGGGGCGGGTTGCATACGGTCCGAACGCTGTCCCGACCTTGCCAGATAGATCAAGGCTTCCAGCTTTTTCCAGTAATTGCTTCACGAAGACGACCGGTTTCATCTCATAAGTTGATGAGCCAATCGCAACGGCATCTACCGAGTCCATGATCGCGAGCGCGTCATCCACACTCGTTGTGCGCCCGCCGCCGGGCACATCCTCGGTCACGTTACCGAGTCGTATCACTTCAGTCTCAAGACCCTCAGACCTTGCCCCGTTGTCTATCTGTTCTGCCATCTCTCCGGTGTGACCGGTTCCGGTTCCGTAGATTACAGCCAGTTTAGCCAATTACAATACCTCCTTTGTGTGTTTACAGGATATTTAAGGAATCCGCCTGCATCAGCGGTCAAACATCCTGATACGCGCGGGATATGTACGCCTTACGCGCACTTCACCCCCCCTCTGCAATACAACTTTAAAAACTTATCGTTCGAATATCGTCGAGAATTTATGGCTTTAAGACGATGTTCGCAAAACAGCCGCCCGATATCGAGGGTGATGTGAGAATAAGCCACCAAAACTCTTATTGCAGATCGGATAATTGAGTACCAGCAAGGTGGTCAAAATGGCTGAATGTCCGGGGTTAGCGACCATCAGAAAACATCAGATACCTGAAAAATTCGGGTTGTGTCAGAGTTAAGTAAGGTGACAAACATATATGAGTAGAGGAGATTATACATGGAAAGTCCAGGATTTGAAGATTTGCATTTATCAAAAGAGATGTATCAGGCAATCGTAGATATGGGTTTTGAAGAGCCCACCACGATTCAGAATCGATCCATTCCATATCTGTTGGATGGAAAAGATGTGATTGGACAGGCGCAAACAGGTACCGGGAAGACTGCGGCTTTCGGAATTGCAACTTTAGAGCGAGTAGATCCGAAAAATAAGAAATTGCAGGCTGTAATTTTATGCCCCACAAGAGAGCTGGCAATTCAGGTATCGGAAGAACTGAAAAATCTTTCAAAGTATAAAAAAGGCATCAGGATTTTACCCGTTTATGGTGGACAGCCTATAGGGCGCCAGATTAAAGCGTTAAAAGCAGGTGTACAGATTATTATCGGCACTCCTGGCCGCGTCATGGATCATCTAAACCGCCGCACTTTGAAAATGGATAGCGTGAAGATAATTATACTGGATGAAGCGGATGAAATGCTGGACATGGGATTTAGAGACGACATCGAGACTGTTGTTAAGAAAATCCCGGAGAAAAGGCAGACCATACTCTTCTCTGCAACCATGTCAAAGGCTATTTTAAAATTAACGAAACGATATCAGAAAGACCCACAACTGATAAAATTGGTACATAGGGAGATGACCGTTCCCGATGTCGAACAATTTTATGTTGAAGTCAAACAACAAGCAAAAACAGAGGCACTGTCTCGTTTAATCGATCTTTACAATCTGAAATTGTCATTGGTCTTTTGCAATACAAAAAGACGTGTGGATGAATTAGTTGAAAGCTTAAAGGCAAGAGGATATCTGGCTGAGGGGCTGCACGGAGGTCTGCAGCAGAATCAAAGAGACAGCGTCATGTCTAAATTCAGAAGGGGGGAGATTGATATTGTAGTGGCAACTGATGTGGCAGCCCGGGGAATCGATGTAGGGTCTACAGACGCCGTGTTCAACTATGAAATACCTACTGATGATGAATATTATGTGCATAGAATCGGAAGAACCGCCAGGGCAGGAAAAGCGGGGCGCGCATTTACATTTGTGACCGGCAAGGAGGCATATAGAATAAGGCAGATACAAAGATTCACAAAAACTAAAATTATACCTCAGAAAGTCCCTTCTGTCGATGATGTCGAAGCGATCAGGACGAACTTGCTTTTAGAAAAAGTTAAAGGGATTATTGATGCCGGGCATCTGGGAAAATGTAATAATTTGGTTGAAAAACTTATTCAGGAAGATTATACCTCTTCAGAAGTGGCTGCTGCTTTGCTAAAGATAGTGGTTGATGAAGGGAATAAATAATAGGCGATGTAAATAAAAAAAAAGAAGCTGTTTTCGTTCGAATATCGTCAAGAATTGAGGGATTTAAGACGATATTCGCAAAACCTCCGCCCGATATCGGTTGTGATGTGCGAATAAGCCCACCAAAATGTTTATTACAGATCGGATAATTGAGTACCAGCAAGGTGGTCAAAATGGCAGAAGAACACAAACTCACACATGAAGATGCAACACAGAAAGCAATTGACGAGATCGAGGAACTCAAGATCGAGATCGTTGAGATGCTGAAAGATGCAGCAGTCGAGTTCCCTGTGAAGAACGTAAACGAGCTAAAGAATCTCTTTCCAGCTGGAACCATGATGGCATGCAGGGTCGGTGGCAAAGAGACGCACTTCGATCAACTCGCGGAGACGCTCGGTCCCGACGACTTTCCGCTCGAAGATGCGCCAGCGGTTGCGTCAAAGATACTATCCAGATGCTCCATAACGTAGGTGTGGGGCACCTCTAATTTTTTACGGATCGGATAAAAGGAGGTGCGAGCACCATGACCGACCCAAAACCAAAACTTGTTATCGTCTATGGAACAGGGACTAACAATACCAGAGCTGTTGCGGAAAGCATAGAGATCGGAGCACGGGACGAAGAGGTTGATACCGTTCTCCTGAACGTGGCAGACCTCGCAAAGGAAGAGATCGTTGCAGAGATCGCAGGTGCACAGGGAGTCGCGATAGGCTCACCCACCTACAACCGAAAGCCGATTCCTGCGATAGTAACACTTGTGGAGATGCTGAAAGATGCCGATATGGAAGGGAAGGTCTGTGCAACCTTTGGAGCTTATGGGCACAGTGGAGAGGCTCCAAAGACTCTCAAGCGGGTGCTCAAGCCCTGCAACATGGCGCAGATGGATGTTCTGCGGATCCTCGGAAAACCATCAGGTCCCACGCTGAATGAATGCCGGGAGTATGGTGCGGAGATCGCTAGAAAGATGCTTGAGAAATAATACTATTTACAGAATTAATATTGAGGAAAGTAATGTTAAGCGAAACGATGATGGAACGCCTGAATGAACAGATCAACAACGAGATCTATTCAGCGTACCTGTATATGTCGATGTCTGCCTACAGCACGTACACCGGGCTGAAAGGCTTTGCCAGCTGGTTCATGGTCCAGTATCAGGAGGAGATGTCACATGCGATGAAGATCTATGACTACATCAATGACCAGGGCGGGCATGTGAAGCTCGATGCGATAAAGGAGCCTGCGACAGAGTTTGAGTCGCCGCTTGATATGTTTGAGAAGACCCTTACGCACGAGCGGTTTATCACAGGATGCATCAACGATCTCGTGGACCTGGCGATTGCGGAGAAGGATCACGCCACAAACATCTTCCTCCAGTGGTTCATAACCGAACAGATCGAGGAGGAAGGGAATGACAACGATATCATCGCCAGGTTAAAGATCGTTGGAGAGGACGGCAACGGACTCCTCATGCTTGACCGGGAACTCGCAGCACGGGTATTTACGCCTCCTGCGGCGTCTGGTACATAAAACTGAAATTATGGCAGATAACCTGATAACAGGGGGCGAGGAGACTTCTGACGTGCTGATAGTTGCACTCATGCTCGAGAAGGGTGCAGTCGAGTTCTACACAAAGGCGCAAAAGCTGATCAAAGACGAGAAAGCGGTGCAGGTCTTTCAGAGACTTGTTGTGATGGAAGATACGCATCTGCAGAGACTGTATATGCGGTATAGCCAGTTGCTCTGGGAGATGAAGTCGCTTCTCGGTGCTGCTGATAAGCTACCATCGCTCGACCAGTTGAAGGTGGAACTCTCCACAGTCTACATGGAAGGCGGCATGAGGATCAATGAGGAACTGGTAAAGATAGGGGATCTCGCGTTTATGGACGACCTTGAAGCTCTCGAGATGGGTCTTGAGAAGGAGTACATGGCTTATGACTTCTACAAGAGGGCTGCAGATACAGTCGATGATCATAAAACCAGGAATCTGCTCCGCGAACTTGTATTAGAGGAGAAGGAGCATATCAACCTCTTGCTCCAAGAGATAGAAGAACGAGGCGATCACTGAGTGATCTTTGAGAGAATCAAATCAGCTGGACTGGCTCATAACTCATACCTCATCGGTTCGGACGGCGAGGCGGCTGTGATCGACCCGCGGAGGGACTGCGACGTTTACATCGAGTTGGCAGAGCGAGAAGAACAGAGGATCAAGTACGTATTCGAGACCCACCGCAACGAAGACTACGTCACCGGATCGAAAGAGTTATCAAATTTAACTGTTGCTGAGATCTTTCACGGTCCGGGTCTCAACTGGGGTTATGGCAGCACGCTTCATGATGGTGACGCGTTTCGGATCGGAAGTCTAAAGATCACCGCGCTGCACACGCCCGGGCATACGGATGAGAGCATGTCATACACGCTGGCAGACCTCTCTTCTGGCGAAGATGCTGCTATGGTTATGGTCTTCACAGGAGATGCGCTCTTCGTTGGAGACGTGGGCAGAACCGACTTCTACGGTCCGGATGAGGCGGAGAGACTGGCAGGATCGCTCTACGACAGCATCTTTGAAAAGATTCTTCCCCTTGGTGACGGAGTCATCCTCTGCCCGGCTCATGGTGCTGGCTCGGTCTGCGGTGGAAGCATCAGCGAGAGGGATTACAGCACAATAGGAATAGAGCGAGCCAGTAATCCCATGCTCCAGCTGAACCGGCAGGAGTTCACCGGACACAAAACAGCCGAGCACCACGAGCGACCCCCGTATTTCAGAGTTATGGAGAGACACAATCTCGAGGGACCGCCCATCATGGGACGGCTGCCAGTCCCACCCCCGTTAACACCTGCCGAGTTCAAGGATTCGATGGAACGAGATGGAGCAATTGTTCTCGATGCCAGAACCCCGCCCTCATTTGGAGGTGCTCATATCAGGGGCTCTTACAGCATCTGGCTGGAGGGGATCCCTGCGTACGCAGGCTGGGTCATGCCCTACAACGAGCCGATTCTGCTGGTTCTTGAGTTGCGCGACCATCTGGATGTGGCTGTCCGCTACCTTATGCGGCTGGGCTACGAGAATATCAGAGGATACCTGAGAGGCGGGATTGAGGCATGGTATGATGCTGGAAATGCGGTTGAGTACATGGGGCTCTCAACAGTACACGAACTTAAACGACGGATCGATCGCGGGGATGATCTTCTGGTGCTCGATGTGCGGGATCTGGATGAGTGGAGCGAGGGGCATATAGAGGGCGCTATGCACATCTATGTAGGGCAGCTTGAAAGCCGGCTTTCCGAGGTGCCGCGAGACCGACCGATCACGATCGTCTGCAATGTCGGTCACCGTGCGAGTCTTGCTGCAAGCATCCTTTTACGAGCCGGATACACGAATGTCTGCTGCGACGTTCTCGGGAGCATGAAAGCGTGGAGTGCAAGCGGTTTCCCGATTGAGAGGAAATGATATGAAAAATATGAAAAGCGTTGGTTGGGAGATCCGTTTCGGATTATTTTTGGTTCTATTGTCTGCGCTACTGTATCTCCTCCACTATGCTATCTTCAAGGACCCTTATCACATCTTCATCTACATGGTAGGGCACATCGCATTTGTTCCGATCGAGGTTCTGCTGGTTGCCCTGATACTACATCGGCTACTCAATATGCGGGAAAAACGTGCTATGTTAAACAAGCTGAATATGGTTATAGGGGCATTTTTTAGTGAAGTTGGAGGAGATTTATTGGCTTATTTTTCTGAATACGATCCTAAATTGGATAAAATAAGAAAAGATCTTGTTATTACTGATAAATGGTCTGAGCAAGAATTTATGGATCTCAGCAAACGCCTCAAGAATTATGATTACGGGATTGATATCCAAAACGTAGATCTGGAACACTTACGCAACTTCCTCGTTGGGCATAGGAATTTTCTACTGCGGTTGTTAGAAAACCCAAATTTGCTGGAGCATGAATCCTTTACAGAGCTTCTCTGGGCGGTGTTTCATCTGACAGAGGAATTGGCTAAGAGAGGTGATTTGAAACAGTTACCGGATACCGACTACGTACATCTATCCGGCGATATGAAAAGGGTTTACACCTTACTGATCCACGAATGGCTGGATTACATGAGACATCTGAAGGATAACTATCCCTATCTCTTCTCTCTCGCCATGAGAACAAACCCATTTGACCAGGATGCATCACTTATAGTACGATGACGTGTGAGAGATTGATATGAAATGGTCCTACCAGATCGGCAGCATCCGCGGGATACCCATACGGTTTCATCTGACATTTCTGGTGATATTAGTACTCATCATCTGGGCATTTGCGGTTCAGGATCTTAAAATCGAAGGATATGGGATAATCCTCAGTTTTGGTGGGATGGATGCCCCAACAGTTATCAAATATCTATTCAGCATAGTCACAGCGGTTCTTTTCTTCTCAACATTACTATTTCACGAACTCAGCCACTCGATCGTGGCACAGGGCTATGGTATGAAGATAAAGAGTATAACCCTCTTCATAATAGGCGGCGTGGCTCAGATGGAGGATATCCCAAAGGAGCCGCGGAAGGAAGGGCGGATTGCGGCGGCAGGTCCCGCCTTCAGCATTGCCATCGGCATCATTGCTTATGCCATCTACGACTTCTTCGGTCCGGTAAACCCTGCCAGAGGCGTATTTGAGAACGGCGTCCTCATAATGCTGGGCATAATCGCATTCTACAACATAATACTCGGCATCTTCAATCTCCTCCCTGCGTTTCCCATGGATGGAGGTCGGATATTCCGTGCCCTGCTTGCCACACGCATGCCTTATATCGACGCGACCAGAAAGGCGGTTGCGATAGGCAAGAGCATGGCATTCATGATGGGAATCTTTGGGATGCTGATGTTGGCCGCGGGTGGCGCGGGTGGGCTGTGGTTTCTGCTCATAGCTTTCTTCATCTACTATGGTGCAGCTGGTGAGGGGGAAACAACAGCAATATCGGTCAGTCTGGAGGGTTTGAAGGCAAGTGACTTGATGACCGGTCTTCCGGATGTGATCTATGTACCTCCGGACTGGACGCTTGACCAGTTGATCAATATTATGTTCAAGACCAAGCATACGGGCTATCCTGTGCAAGAAAGTCATACCTCCCCTGTGCTCGGGGTGATAACATTCTCGGATATCCACAGGATACCTGAATATGAGAGGGGCACTATCAGGGTCAAAGACGTTATGACAAGCGAGGTGATCGCAATCGAAGCGGATGCAGATGCTTTCGATGCGTTCAAGCTCATCGCATCCGGCGATGTTGGTCGCGTAATCGTCATGAATCGCGGGCGGATGGTGGGCATCGTATCAAGGACCGACCTCCTGCGATCCGTCCAGTTCAGAGGCGCGTATGGGTGAGAAGGGGAGATCTATTCAATTTGACTTGCCACATAATTCGGTGAGAATATAATTACATGCAACGTATAATATATGCAGTATTTCAATGAATAAGCATCTGGAAAAGCGATTTTGGGAGATAGATTTCCTGCGTGGACTTGCGATAATCATGATGATAGTCTTCCATCTGCTCTATGATCTGACTTATTTCGGCGGATACAATCTCAATTTACACGCTGGTTTTTGGCTATATTTTGCATACGCTACTGCTACAATCTTTATTTTTTTAGTTGGCGTATCATTAACTATCAGTTTTTCAAGATCCAATAAAATACAGAATCCAGGGCAAAAATTATACCTGAAATATCTCAAAAGAGGTTTAAGGATCTTTTCATGGGGCTTAATTATTACCTTGATGACCTGGATCTTTTTGAGAGAGGGTTTCGTTCTATTCGGGATACTTCATCTCATTGGAATCTCGATTATTCTGGCATACCCTTTCTTAAAACTCCGTTATTGGAATCTGTTGTCGGGTATTGCCTTCATATATCTTGGAATCCATTTGAAGAACTTTACTTTTGGTTTTCCCTGGTTGGTGTGGTTAGGATTCATGCCAGACCATTTTTATACCGTTGACTACTTCCCAATTTTTCCATGGTTTGGAGTGGTTCTGATCGGGCTGTTTTTTGGAAATTTACTATATCCTGACTACACCCGTAAATTTAACCTTTATGATATCTCAAATTTTAATTTTATAGGATTGTTTTGCCTTTTAGGAAGGCATTCGTTGGCAATCTACCTGATTCATCAACCAATATTGATTATATTGCTGTATCTTTCGGGTATTGCAGATATTGATCTTTACTTCCATTAGTGGCAGCGCCTCGTCTCGCACCAATACCGTTACAAGACCCTGCCAGAATAAGATAGCTCCCAAGGAGACTTGGGAGGTTCGGGCATGGCAGAAGATATCAGAACGATTGAACTCAAGGTCGCAGGGATGACCTGTGTGATGTGTGCGGGGGCGATTGAGGATGCACTCAAGAGACTGGACGGAATCACAGGTGCTAACGTCAATCTAAGTTCTGAAAAAGTAAACAGATCTAATGGATGGTGAAAGATAATGGCAATATTTGATATACCACTGGATATTCCAGACGTTGTATAGTCCCGAAACCTTTGACTTTATATACCCATCATCTCCACATGGGGCGACGAAATAAAGTCATAAAGTTGACAGACAAGAAAATACGGTACATAATTTTGAGCAAAGACCAGAAATGACAGCACCAAAAGCATTGCGCAGGATATGAAATTAAGTGAATCCACTGTTAAGAGAGTTTGGATGCACTGGACAAAACACCATGAGCCG
>JAYEFK010000193.1:0-3876 GCA_034658575.1 Methanobacteriota archaeon | reverse complement strand
AACGGCACGATGATCGCATACACCGGTCTTCTGATGCTTGCAAGCGGCGAGTCGCTCCCAATCGAGGATTCGGTGGTGATACCTGACTTCCGCCCTGATCAGGTCGATGCGACGTGGAGGTGATGGGCTGATTATGGGGGTGAATATTGCTGGGTATTCCGATTGCTCCCTGCCTATCCGGGAAATCTTTATATGATACCCCTGCTATAAACATCGATAGGAAACTTTTAGCAGGGTTCTTATTATGAATTACATAAAAAGAGATCTGGAACAGACAGTGCGGGAAAACCTTGAAATGCCCGAGATGATAGCCATCCTCGGACCAAGACAATCCGGCAAAACGACTCTCATGCGACAGATATTTGAAACGCTCGAGAACGCACTGTTCATAAGTTTTGAAGACAGAAAGATTCTGGAACTCTTTGTTGAAGACGAAAAGACCTTTGCAGAGATATATGTGAAAAATAACCGCTACCTGTTCATCGATGAGTTTCAGTATGCAAAAGAAGGCGGAAAAAAACTGAAATACGTCTATGACCACTACCCCGGGACAAAGATACTGATTTCAGGATCTTCTGCGCCAGGTCTCACGATACACGGAATAAAATACCTCGTGGGTAGGATTTTCGTCTTCAATCTTTATCCACTCTCCTTTGAGGAGTTTCTGAGATACAAGAACACCGCGCTCTTCGCTACGTATCTGGAGAAGAAGGAATCGATTGCGGCATATCTCTTCCGAAACAGCGAACTGCCGGAGATCAGCATGCCGCTTCTCGATATGCTATTCAAGATCTACGACGAGTACTGCATCTACGGCGGATACCCAAGAGTCGCGATTTCAGAAACAAGTAGCGAAAAAGAGCTGGTTCTGAGAAACATCTACAGCACATACTTCTTAAGGGAAATAAAGGATCTACTCAGCCTAACAACAGACTTTAAGCTGAGCAAACTGATAAAATCGCTCTCACTAACTCTCGGCGGTCTGATATCCTACAACAGCCTTGAGGAAGTCTCTGGTTTTGACTACAAAGGACTTCTTGTGCATCTGAATATACTTGAGAAGACGTACATCTGCAAAAGAGTCAGCCCCTACTTCACCAACAAGAGAACCGAGATTATCAAGGTTCCGAAGGTCTATTTCTTTGATGCGGGGTTTCGAAACATCGTAATCGACGATTTCAGGGCGTACGATCTGCGACAGGATGTAGGCATCCTGAATGAGAATTTCGTGTTTACTCAAGCGACTTGTGCCGGTGCAGAGGTTAAATTCTGGAGAAGCAAATCCGGAGCAGAAGTGGATTTTGTAATGGAGCGCAATGGGAAATTGATCGCCATAGAGTCAAAGAGCAGATTCCGGCGTAGAACAAAGTCGTTGACTGCTTTCATAGATAAATATAATCCGCATCGAACGATTGTTGTATATAGGGGCGGTCTGGAGGTGCGAGGGGGTGTGGTGTACCTGCCGCTTGTGTTTGTGTCGGCGCTGGTATGAACTGCCTGACAAGGTCTGAAAACATGGTAATATCACCGCGGAGATCACCGGTGGAGCGCTTCTGGCGATCCGTTAACGCCCGTGAAAAATTCTCATTCCCGAGCGTCGACGGCGGAGCCGTTATCAGAAACATCATAGATTTTGTTCAGGTTAATTATGTATCAGCTCTTAGTGCCATGCGCCGACGCCCCGATATAAAAGACCCCTTCATTTCAACTGGAGATCGCCCTATTTTAGATCACACGCACCGAACTCTTCCACCCCGCTCCAAGTTCAATCTCGCCCTTCCACCCGGATTTCGCATAACAATCGATTATCTGGATCTTGTCCCCGATATCGAGTGGCATATCCGCGTGTTCCCCCCAGAGCGCAACCCTGATTCTGGTCTTCCCGGTCTCGTCCGAGATGTAGATGTTCGTCACCCGTGATATCTTTCCATCGCTGCGTGTGATCTCTCTCGTCTCATCAAGACCGGTTACATAGCCAACGACCGTGCAGGTCTCATCGATGCCGATGTCAGAGAGCGGGGTAATATCTTCAGTGTAATCCACAGTCTCATCGCTTTTTTCGATTGTACCCTGATACCCGATCTGGATCTCTATCGCGCTGTCGTAGTTGTTCTCGCGCGTGTACCCGCCTGTAATTTTTATAGAGTCCCCGACATTTAACGCTTCAAGCATCCCTGTCTTATCGTCCCAGAGCGTCACCCGGATCTTGCCGGTCTCATCCCCGATCGTGATGTTGCCGACGCTGCCTGTTGTGTTCGAGCCATCCCTGCGCGTGAAGGTGCGAACATTGCTCACATTAAGCACCTGCCCTGCCACGTTCACATCTGCCATGCCCGCGCACAGGTCTGCGATGGGGTGCGATTTTACAGATATCTCGATCTCGTGCGACGGTTCGATCACGTCGATGTGCCCTGTCCTGCCGACCGAGACCTCGGTTGTGCCCGCGTAAGCCACCTTAGCATATCCGCCGATCTGGAGGTGCTCCCCAACCTCGATCTCACTTACGAGATCCGCGAGTTCGTCCCAGAGTGAGACCCGGATCGTTCCTGTCTCATCCCCGACTGTGATGTTAGCTACCCTCCCAGCCGAGCCGTCGCTCTTTGAAAACTCGCGTACATCAGAGACGGACACCACCCGGCAGGCAAAGGAGACGCTGCTGTTATCGGGTGTGATATCCTTGATCTTCGTGACCGGTGCGTCTACTCCGAGTTCCTGGGCAACCAGTAAAGCCGCGGTCTCTTCATCGCATAGCCCGCCCATCGTGGCAACCTTCTCATCGATCTTCGCCTTAAAGTCATCAAGCGTGGTGCGCCCGTCCAGACGTTCATATATATTTAGTATTTCATCCATCTGATCGCCTTTTTCCCGTAATGTCATGCCTTGCAGGCAGTGGGGATGCCCTACCCTGCTGACAGTGGCATCGATGGATCGCTCCTGATAATCCATTGTGGTGCTATTCTCGCGTTCTGGTTATTATCGCTTTCTATGAAGGTGGCTTCCCGACAAAGTTCACGCCAGACCCCTGCCCCTGCCCCTGCCAGAGGTGCGGCTACTGATACATCCCCACCCCCAACACGATCTCTTGACCTGATACCGACCAGCACGCCCCCGAAGTTGTATCCGTTACTCACATCACCCCCACCACTCACGTCATTCGGCGATCCCTGACAGCTCCTCAAGACTGAGCATGAGAAGGAGATAATCCTTAAGCTGCCTCGTTATCAGGAAATTGTTCCTGACATGCTCTCTTCCGTTCTCTCCGAGTCTCCTGGCAAGTTCAGGATGCTTCAAGAGATTGGCGATGTGGGATGCCGCTTCCTCTGACGAACTCGCAAGATAACCTGTAACGCCATCAATGATCTGCAGCGGGATTCCGCCGGTTGCGCCGCCGACCACTGGCTTTCCCTTCCAGAGTCCCTCCGAAACCACCAGCCCGAACCCTTCTTTCAGCGATTTCTGCATGATCATATCGGCTGCCCGCTGGAATGCATTGATCTCGATCTCCGTAAACGGCGGAGATCCGAGCAGCACGTGGACATCCGGGTCGCTTTCTGCCTTCTTTGCGATTTCGTGGTGGACCTCCAGCCCCTCCGGGTCGTCCGATGCAACCCCTCCTGCAAGTATCAACTGGCAGTCGATCCGCTCTTTCACCAGTTTGTATGCGTCTATGGTTCCGGGAATGTCTTTTAACCGGTCAAATCGTGATACCTGCACAATGGTCGGTTTATCCCTAACGATCTCGTATCTGTCAACTCAACTTTGGGGATTATATTTTAATCCACTAATCGATAGCCTGCGCCCCATTTCTTCCCCATTCTCCCCCATTTTTTCGCAATCCTGAAATCCCCCTTCCTCCCAAAACCACTATCGAGCGAC
>JAYEFK010000192.1:0-3913 GCA_034658575.1 Methanobacteriota archaeon | reverse complement strand
GTCGTAAGCTTCGAGTTCACCGAAAGACTGATGGAATCAGAGGATATCGAACGGATAACCATGGATGAGAAACTTGATGACGATGAGTTTACCGACCTGATAGAGGATGCCTTCCTGGTGATACCGGCAACAGACGATCCTGCTTACAACGAGCACCTATCAGATATCGCAAGCCGGCAGGGAGTGCTGGTCAACCGGGTAGACGATCTCGGCGATGTGATCATTCCGTCTGTCATCGCATGCGGCGATATCGTAATCGGTATCTCCACGCTTGCCCACAGCCCTGCGTTATCACGGTACATCAGGGGACGGATCGAGGAGGTGATTACGCCTGAGTATGCGGATATGGCGAGACTGCAGAGCGAGGTGCGCGAGTACCTGAAGGGCAAGGTTCCGGATCAGGCGACCCGGCAGCAGGTATTGTGGGCGATTCTGGAGGATGGCACTGTGTGGGAGTATCTCATGACGTCTTATGAGCAGGCGTTTGGGCAGGCGATGTTACACTGTGAGGACGTGATCTAATTGGACTTTTCTGAAATTGATCCGGTGACATTGATGTGGGCTGGACTTGCAGCCGTCTCGATCATGGCGCTTGTGATCATCTGGAAGATCGCCAGATGGAAGGGCGAACTTGACCGGTGGAAACGAGAGGTCAATGAATGGCGAGAGAACCTCCCGGCTTCCAGTGCGGATTCACAGAGTCATTCACCGGGTCTTTCATCTGCTGGAAATCGAGATCAAGGTCAAGTAAAGAGCGCCGCGCCTGCAGGGAAGATACCTGATCGATCCGGTGCGCCTGTCACACCCATACCCCAGACCGAGATGGCGCTGCTGTACGCGCTTACCGAAAGGAGAGGCGAAGCGTGCACGGTGGCTGAGATCGAGAACGATACCGCTGTGTTCCATCACGATCTCGGGAATCTGCTATACCGCTCGAAACGGTTTGAGGAAGCAGAGAAGGAGTATCGAGAGGCGTTAAGACTCGAACCTGATTTTGCAAGGGCTCATGCCAATCTCGGTTTCCTGTTAAAGCGACTGAAGCGCGGTGAGGAGTCTGCGCAGGAATTCGAGATGGCGCTTGCCTCAAAAGAGCAACTCCCCGACAGTGGCGAACGGATCATGAAGGTGCTACAAGAGATGAAAGAATCCTGATCACATAAATTCCTGCAGTTTCTGCTCGATGTGGTTCTTCGGAAGTGCGCCGATGATCTGCCCTGCCATCTCGCCATTCCGAAATACCAGCATCGTCGGTATCGCGCTGATCTGATATTTCATAGCAGTGTCCATGTTCTCATCGATATTCAATTTGGCAAACGTTATCCTGCCTGCATATTCTGTTGCAAGCTGCTTGATTACCGGTGCAACCATCTTGCAGGGTCCGCACCACTCAGCCCAGCAGTCTATCACAACAAAAGGATGTTCGCGCACGGTTTCTGCAAGGTTCTTATCGTCCAGTACCAGCACTTCTCCGGATGTCATTGTTTGGGATGTCATTGTTTGTAATCGCTCCATTTTCTTCTGTCGGATTGCTTCCAGTTCGTCCATGATTTAGCATTCAAACACGATTTCATATAAATCCTTGCCATGACTAACCACTAACATCGATCATCTCTCCGATCCTTGTGTGGAGTTCTTCGAGATTCCTCCCCTTCAGATCGATGACTCGTTCGATGCTTCTCATCGTGTTTCTTGCAGAGACTTCTTCTTCGAGTCTCCTTTTCGTGTAGATCTGCACCAGCGAGGTATGCAACCGGTTATATGCGCTGGTTTGCTGGTTTAGCTGGACATACCTGTCGATCATCTCCTGATCAACGCCAGCTTTTCTTGCAGCAGCAATAAAATCACCAAGTTTTCTTGAAGAAGATGTGATATCCTCTATCACTGAAATTAAACCTTCTTTCGTGACTGGTTTGATGATATACTCAGTTATATGCGGTGCTTTTTTCTGCGCCACGTCTGCGGTCAGTTGTTTTGCCGTAAGAATAACCACAGGAATCGATTTTAACCGCTCATCCTGGCGTATCCTGTTCAGCACCTCCCAGCCATCGAGGTCTGGCATGATGAGATCCAGTAGAATCAGGTCGGGCACGTCATGTTTCAGTTTTTCAAGACAGTCGTTGCCACCGGATGCTGTTATGATGTCATAATCCGTACCGTCAAGCATCAGCAAGAGCAACTCCACAATATCCGGCTCGTCATCCACAACCATAACTTTCATGATGAAATCTCCATATTCTGCCCGTTATCTTCCGTTATATTTTATGTTATTATCGCTGGTACTTAACTCTGTTGTCTGCATTACGCTTTTATATATACGCGGCAGAAGACCCGCTACTTGTAGCGGGGATGAATCCCGCACCATACGACTTAAATACAATGCCATCGTTGCTATCACTACGTTCGTTGGGTAGACTCGCCTGGTCGCGTGAACATATGGCTCTGTCACGTGTAAAGTCGCAAGAGCACGAACTAAAACACCTGTATGTAGGCACGGACTGTGTCGAATTAACGCCTGTGGACATGGAAACCCCCATGGTTGAAGCAGGAAGCCCCGTATCTTGATGCGGGGAGGAAGTCACAAGCGCCAGCCATATATATGATACCAATGGTACTTAATAAACTTGGAGACTCGCTTCAGGGCGCGATCAAGAAGATCGCAGGCGGCGGACGCGTCGACAAGCATGCAGTGGATGAGATGATAAAGGAGATCCAGCGTGCGCTCCTCCAGTCAGACGTCAATGTGAAGCATGTGATGGATCTGTCCACACGGATACGTGAGAGGGCGCTTGACGAGAAACCTCCTGCAGGCATGGGCGCACGTGAGCACGTGATCCGGATTGTGTACGATGAACTCGTCCACCTCATAGGCACTGGCACGCCCCTTGCGCTGTCGAAGCAGACGATCATGATGGTCGGGCTTCAGGGCGGCGGCAAGACCACGACCACGGCAAAACTGGCACGGTACTTCCAGCGGAAGGGCTTGAAGCCCGCTGTGATCTGCGCGGATACCGACCGCCCGGGGGCTTACGATCAGTTAAAGATGCTGTGTGACAGTTTGAACATCGCTTTCTATGGGGAGCGAACCGATGATCCCATCGGAATCGTAGAGCGGGGGCTTGGCGAATTAAAGTCGTATGATGTGAAGATCATCGATACCGCGGGCAGGCATTCCCTCGAACATGACCTGATCGAGCAGATGGAGAAGATCCATGCGATCTCCAATCCGGATCAGAAACTGCTTGTGCTGGACGCCGCGATCGGGCAGCAGGCAACAGATCAGGCACGCACATTCCATGACTCAATCGGGGTTACCGGCGTCATCATCACGAAACTCGATGGCACAGCAAAGGGCGGCGGCGCGCTCTCAGCGGTATCAGAGACAGGAGCACCGATCGCTTTCATCGGTGTCGGCGAGAACATCGAGGACCTGGAGAAGTTCGAGACCGACAGGTTCATCTCGCAGCTGCTCGGGATGGGCGACATCAAGACGCTGATCGAGCGTGCTGAGGAGGCGTTTACCGAGGAGCTCGATGTCGAGAAGATGATGCAAGGGAGGTTCACGCTCAAGGATATGTACCAGCAACTGGAAGCGATGCACAAGATGGGTCCCTTGAAGCAGGTGATGCAGATGCTCCCGATCGGGGGCATGAAGATACCGGACGATATGTATGACGAGACCTCTGGCAAGATGGGACGGTACAAGGTCATCATGGACTCGATGACTGAATCAGAGATGCTCGACCCGAAGATCGTCGATGGCTCACGCGTCAAGAGGATCGCACGCGGCTCTGGCACACGGATTGAGGATGTGCGGGAACTGCTGAAGTATCACCGGATGATGCAGAAGGCGATGAAGGGGTTGCGCGGCGGGCGGTTTAATGTGCAAAAGATGATGAAGAAGCTTGGGGTGTAG
>JAYEFK010000191.1:0-3915 GCA_034658575.1 Methanobacteriota archaeon | reverse complement strand
CTGATTTTCCACGTTGTCATGCGAGCTTACCGCGCAAACGTTACCATCGACGCGTTCCGCAATAGGATCATTCCGAATGGAGGGAATGGCCCATATGGGCAATCTGTGATGCAACTTCTTGTCACGGAGATCGATTCATAGAACATAACCGTGACCGTGATATTTACAGACACCGCACACGATAGAGTAATTAGAAAAACGGTGGTAGAAGGTTTAGATCTGCTTCCGGATGGTGCAGTATCGGTAGAATTTGATGCCGAGTATTTAAGAGAGTTGACCATACCAAAAACGTCAGTAAATGAAACAATTCAGGTTAACTGGGTAGAAGACGGGGAATTAAAAACCTTGACCACAGGAGATCATGCACCGGCAGCAGCAGAAGAAAAAGAGATGCTGCGTTAGTCCTTCGGAGGAAAACCCAAAAGACATTGGATTTATTGCGTTGAATAATTATGGTCATTCTCCATGTAAAGAGAAATATACAAAAGCTGAGTTTTTTGAAAAAATCTATCTACACTTTTTGATCCAAAATTTCTTTTACTCTGCCTATTTCACCACTTTCAAGACGAACTTTAATTCCGTGTGGATGTGTCCGAGAATTCGTCAGTATGCGTTGAACAACTCCTGTTGTAAGTTTACCTGTTTTTTGGTCCTTTTTTAATACGATTACAACAGGTAATCCCGCACTAATATTAGCCCGAATAGTTGCATTCATATACATTTCTCCTATCAATATTTTTCTCGTGATGACGGATAACGTTTTCGGATTTGTAACTACTCAGGTACCTAAAACCACTATCGGAGGACTTCACTATGCAGGGACTACCTGGGACATAGGGGATACTGTAACCAAACCGGGAATTTAACCGCAGAGTACGCAGAGAGACGCAGAGGGGAAATAAACGGTTAAATGCTCTGCGTTCCTCTGCGCCCTCCGCGGTTATTTTTCTTGCCAGAAAGTACAGAATCGCAATCAGAAGATCAATCAACATAACTGAGTAGTTACTCGGATTTTAACTTTTTTATGTGGTCAGAGCTCGCTCGTTCCGAAGAGTTCTGTGTAAGTGCATCTTGGCAAATAAAGGATGAAAAAATGAATACGTACTTCCAGAAAATATCTATATCGTGATTTGCATTTTGTTGTTAGATACTGCATTATATCACAATACCTTTCGATTAATCGAAATATTTAAGTACTATTACTTACATCCATATAATCAGACAAGTCGATTAATCGACAAGTCTGAACAAAGGAGGTAAACAACATGAACAACCATCACCTACACAACCATAACGAACAGCAACTGGATAAACGCCCGTTTGGGTGCATCCTGAAGAGAGCACTGCTGCATCAGCATCAGCAGGACAAGAACATCGACACCGCGCGGCACCGATCATCAACCACCCAGGAGTACCGGATCACAATCGAGTGCGGATCGATATGGCTCGGGCAAGAATGCGCTGCCAGCACGAGGTGAGCATCATGACCCAAAGCACCGCAAACCAGATACGATATCTCTTCGTTCTCGCAATCCTCGCATCAGCAATCATAGTCGCCCCCGCAACTGCTGCAGGAGGCGCGCTCAAGGTAGATATCACGAGATACGAGCCGTACCCGGCAGAGATCGGGAAGTACGTGGATCTATGGGTGAACGCGAAGAACATGGGCGGTGGCACAGCAGAGGATGTGACAATCGAACTCGTGCCGAAATACCCGTTCACACTCGACTCAAGCGACAATGCCCGCCAGAACAAGGGAAGCATCGGGACAGACTCCTTAGCAATGTACGAATACCGGCTCTTCGTAGCCTCTGACGCAAAACCCGGAACCCACGAGATAACGATCCGGTATCAGGGTGAGAATGGCGCAACATGGTCTGAAAAGGACTTTGCGATCAAGGTGGGCACAGACACTTTTGACAGCAGGGGCACGCTCAAGCTCGAAGCGATAAAGACCGATCCGGAGGTGCTGATTCCCGGAGACGAGGGTACCGTGACACTCACGCTCACAAACACCGCATCCCAGTACTCGGTAACGATTAACGGGAAGTATTACGACACCAATGCGCAGTTAAAGGAGGTAGAACTCGTCGGGTCGGATGCAATCGTTGTTACGACCGACTCCTACCGGAATATGGGTGTTCTCGGACCCGACGACTCAATCGAGATCTCATATAACGTGCAGGTTAGCGATGACGCAGCGGATGGAACCGAGCATCTGAACCTCGCGCTCACTGGCAGTTCCCACACATACAATGCGAAGTGGAACATTCCGGTCAAGGTCGAATCCGCTGGGATCAAGATCATTCCGTCCAAGCCGCTAAAACTCGCCTGTGACGGGGGCAAGATCGAGTTTGACGTCGCAAACACCCACTCAAGCATGTTTACGTCCGTGAGCATCGAGCCCAGGTCAGAAGGTATCACGTTTACGCCGACTGAGTACTTCATCGGAACAATGGAGCCTGACGAACTCTTCACGATCGAGTTCGATTGCGAGGTTACGGGAAATTCACCGGAAACAGCACTCCATCTCTATGCAGAGTATCGAAACGGCAACAACCAGCATGAGCGGGTCATCAACAACCCGGTGATCGAGATCGAACCGGTGGTTCCTGCTGGCAATTCCAGTGCCGTCATGATCGGTGCAGCGCTGCTTCTAACGGTCGTCGTTGGCGCAGGCATCTACCACAAAAAGAGACGAAGGAACTAAGATCCAGTCAATCAGGAGCTGATTCACTATGATAAACCCGGTACAATCGGTGCGGATCGCAATCGGCAGCATCACGAGCGCCAAGATGCGATCTGCATTGACCGCTCTTGGAATCATCATCGGCGTTGCAGCAGTCGTTGCCAACGTCGCGCTCGGCGCAAGCTTCAACCAGTACTTCGCAGACGAGCTTGGATCAATCGGCACGAATTTCATCATCATCGAGGGAAGGGAGGATAACCTCTTCTTTGATAACGAACTGGAACTGATAAGGAATACACCGGGCATTGCGAGTGTATCACCCATAATAGGGCGATCTGCCGAGGTAAAATACATGTCCGAGTCCAGAATCGCCACTGTCGAGGGAGTTTCCGCGGACTGTTGTGAGGTTCGCAACATGAAGCTCGCAGAGGGATCTTTTTTAACAGACAAAGATCGGTATACGGTAATTATTGGATGCGATGTTGCAAACGAGAAGTTTGACCGGAAGATCAGTCTGCAGAACTCGATCGATCTAACGTTCCGGCTGGATGATGGGGCATCTGTCACCAGGAAATTCAAGGTGAAAGGGATCACTGAGGAGGTTAATTTCTTCGGCGATCCGAGTTCAACTCCGAATAACGACATCTTAATCCCGATCGATACGATGATGGCGATAACAGGAGAGAACGACTACAGCGCATTCTTTGCATCAGCAGCCAGTCTCGACACGGTGGAAGAAACCGCAGAAGAGATGGATAAGCGGCTCGCCAGAAACTTCGGGGTCTCCAAGCGTGACATGGACGATAAAGATGCGAAACCGTACAAGATAACCACCCAGACCGAACTTCTGGAGAAGACGGGCGTTTGGGCTGACGCGATCGGCGCACTCCTGACAGCCGTTGCACTGATCTCGCTTGTTGTTGGCTCGATCGGGATTGCGAACATCATGCTTGTAACTGTTAGCGAGCGGACAAATGAGATCGGGCTGATGAAATCGCTTGGATTCACGAGCAGGGATGTTCTTTCACTCTTTGTCGTGGAGTCGGCGGTAGTCGGACTCTTCGGCGGAATTCTTGGGTCGCTCCTTGGAGTTGTCGGGGCTTACGGCGCAACGAGTGTGATGGGTCTGCCAAACGTATTCCCAGCCGCGCTGATCCTGGTTGGATTCGGTGTCTCTGTCGGGGTCGGTCTGATCGCAGGCGCGTTTCCCGCGTACAAGGCTGCGA
>JAYEFK010000190.1:0-3939 GCA_034658575.1 Methanobacteriota archaeon | reverse complement strand
AGACCTTGCTGGATGACGTACCTCACATCTCCTGCAATCTCCCGTATAGATTCGGCGATTAACTGTATCTCCTGCGGCGATCCGATGAAATCCGGGAACACCGTCGTTCTTATCTCAAAGTCAATCTCGTTCTCCTTGCATAATCCGTACAGTCCAAGTGATTCCGAGACCCGGTTAGCAGCATCGACACCAGAGATCCTGAGATACGCATCATGTTCAAGCGGCGCCTTCACATCCATGCATACCTGATCGACGAGATGCGCATCGATCATCTGCCTGATCCGGTCGGTGTAATACCCGTTCGTTTGCACTCCGACGAGCAGACCGTGCTTATGTGTGAATTCCGCAAGGTGCAGGAGCGCGCCTGCCTGCTGGAAACACTCACCACCCGAGAACACAACAGCACTGATGAAGGGAGAAGTTGTCTTAATCTCTGATTCGATCTCTTCGATGTTGGCTGGTTCGGAACTGAGTTGTCCTGCATTTAGAAGCTGGTGATTATGGCAATATGGACACCTCATCGGACATCCCATCAGGAAGACCACCGTTACAGCATGACCAGTCCAGTCAACCATCGATAGTGGGATTGTGTTATTTGCAGTCATAGTCGTCTCCTGAACTCATGGTTTCGCATCAGGCACGATCCCGCGTTGTAGGCGGAATCCTTCCTGATCCGTTTCCAGATTGTTTTGATCCGCTCCTCCATAATATTTCCGTAAGGAATCGGGATACATGCGCAGGGCAGCACACCTCCTTGCGGCGTTACGTGAAGCCATCGTTTCCCTGCAAAGCAGCCCGCCTTCTTCATCACGTGCGGTATAGAGAATACCCGCACCCTGCCATCGTTTGCTGCCCACTTAACAAACGAATCAAGGGTTTCACGATCCGCATCACTCAGAACGTCGCTTTCGTGATCGATCCACCGCCCTGTCGGCACGATCTCATAGAACGAGAGTTCGTGGACGCCGGTTTCTACAGCGAGCGAATAAAATTCCTTCAGGTCATGGATGTTCATCGGAGACAGCACGACATAGATATCGACAAACATGCCTGCCGCAAGCGAGTTTTTGATCGCAGCGAGCGCTTCGTCAAATACCCCGCTCCTCCCTCTCATCCGGTCATGCTCCTCCGGGTGCGGGCTGTCGATGCTCACATTGACCGCAAAGAGTCCGGCATCCTTTAGCGATTCTGCCAGATCCATTGTAAGCCCTGTTCCAGACGTAAACACGGTCGCAATCGCCTTATCCGGATCGACGTGCCTGACCACCTCTGCAAGTTCCGGGTACATCATGGGCTCGCCGCCGTCGAATATGATCAATGTGGTGCCCATCTCGGTCACCTGATCGATCACATCCTTCACCACCTCTGGCGGCAGGGAGGCTTTGTTTTCAGTGTCAGGAAGTGCACAGTGGATGCACCGATTCGGACACTCCTCTGTGATCGATATCGTGACCTGGTCCGGGATGTTTTTTCCGATTCTGGCATTAAACTGGCTTTTCACAAGCCGATCAAACGCTTTCCCGGGTATCGGCGGCACCCACGTCGAGAAGATCAGTTCCTCTCCATCTGTGCCGACCGGCTTTGCGCTCTCGAAGATGTCGAGAAGGTCGGATGTGAAGGGCTTTATCGCGGGTGCAAGGATGCCGCTCATGGTCATGCTGCCGTCTGCATCAAGATAGACGCTGAACCATGGGCGTTTGTAGAGTGGGTACATGCTCTGTTTTTTATTGTCGTCTGTGCGTATAAACATAGTCGCCACGAAAAAATAGGGTGAAACGGTACAAAGTATTAATACCGCATCGGCAACAAAATGGTAATGTGAACTATTTAAATATTGCACTCATCATTTTACTTGTATGCTGGATCGTCTTTGCCTTTCTAAGTAAACAGGGAATTCTTGAGCGGTACAACATGTCGGCATTCGGACCCATACTGATGGTTCGCACCATGCGCGGGCAGAAGCTGCTCACGGTGCTGGCATACCCGCGCAGGTTCTGGCGATTCTTCGGAAACGTCGGGATACCGATGATGCTTGTGGGGATGTTCATCATGTTCACGATAGTGATCCTGACCGACTACGTGATGCTCCAAGCATTGTATGAGCACGCGATGCCCCTGCCTGATAAATATAATGCCCCGCAGAACATCTTTCTGATCCCGGGTCTGAACGATTATATCCCGCTTGTTTGGGGCGCGATCGGACTTATGGTCACGCTGGTTGTGCACGAACTTGCACACGCTGTTCTCTGCAGGACAGAAGGTGTCAGTGTCAAATCGATGGGCGCGCTGCTGCTCGGAATCGTCCCGATTGGAGGATTTGCAGAGCCGGATGAAGAGGAGTTGTTCGGAAAGAAGGAGCCAAACCCCGCAGAACTCCGGGACACGGGCACCGACACCAAAATTGGGGTTGGCTATGATTACGCTGTCAGGCATCCCATCGAGATAGAGGGTGGAATTGGGCACGGACGCGGGAACGGGAGTGCAGTGGAGCAGGAAGGGAATGCCGTGGCAGAGAATGGCGTATCCAGAAGATCGCGGATGAGGATACTTGCAGCAGGCGTCATGGCAAACTTCGTTGTCGCATTGATCGCATTCTCGCTCTTCTTCGGTCCCGTCCTCGGAGGGATAGCTCCGGTCAGCGATGTTGTGGTCGCATCGGTCGATGGAAACTCAGTTGCAGCGCAATCCGGAATAAAAGAGGGTATGGCTATCACACAGGTGGATAATGTAACAATCAAGACCGCGCATGACTTCTATATCACCATGGCTACCAGAGGGGATATGCCGATGACGATATATACGAAGGAGCGGGACAGGCGCGAGATCTTTACGCTTGCAGGGGAGGGCGCTATCCTGCAAAGCGGAGTCACGATCGAGCAGGTCATAGCAGATTCCGCTGCAGCGCAGGCGAATCTCACGCAAGGTGCGACCATCACGCGGATCAACGATACCGGGATCGATAACACCACCGATTTCATTTTGTTTCTGAATACAACCGTGCCGGGCCAGACGGTCGAGGTCTTCTTTGCAGGGAATAACTCAACCATGGTAGAACTCGGCTCCTCGCCAGACCACAGTTGCGGATACGTGGGCGTGATCTCCACCACAAGGATCGAATTCGCTGGCATGACCATCGGGGAATATCCGGCATCTGCGAGACTGCACATCCTGAAAAACATTCCGGGTTTCCTGAACCGGATCGAGGGCTGGCTCTTCATCTTTGCGATGCCGCTGATAGGATTCGATGGCAGCGGATTTAGCGGATTTGACAGTTCCATGCAGTTCTATGAGCCTGTCGGATGGGCGGCAGGTTACGGCGTCCTCGTATTCTGGATCGCGAATGCACTGCTATGGATCGGCTGGATCAACTTCTATGCCGGACTGTTCAACTGCCTGCCAGCAATCCCGATGGATGGGGGGCATGTATTCAAGGATGTCATCCACTCGCTATTCGGGCGGGTGATAAGCGACCACAACGCAGAACAGTTGTCAAAAAGCATCGCAGTAGCATTTGCAGTACTGATCCTTGTTTCGTTCGTGTTCATGATCTTTGGACCGTCTATTGTGCACGGGTTTTAGCGGGGCTGCCTGATCGCACTCGCGCCAGTCATTGGGGGGATATCCGCATATAAAACCGCCGACTAAGGACGAGGCGGTTTCCCGCCTCTCCTCGTCTCAGAACGGTACGGGAAAGTTTCCCTTCATACCGCTCAAGCATCTCATAACCCTTTCTGTATCGGGCAGCAATTTATTCCTGTTTCTGTGGCATTTCGGTAATATAATCTCAGCATTCACGCGCATAGCCCATCCTGCAGTTTATCCCATCTCGTTTTGTACCATTCGGTCAATTTCAGAGCCTTCTGTCTAAGTTTCCTCAGATTGAAGTACTCAGAGTCGAGGTAGGGGTTTTTGTCCATCTTCAGACCGATATGTCTAACG
>JAYEFK010000189.1:0-3986 GCA_034658575.1 Methanobacteriota archaeon | reverse complement strand
CAATTGAATATACTTCTGTAATTGACAGTAAGATCATCCTCATCGATGGTGAACAATTAGCTAAATTGATGATCGAAAATGGTGTTGGTGTGTCAAAAATTGCTTCTTACGATATTAAAAAAATAGATTCGGATTATTTCATGGAGGACTAACGCTGCTACACCAGACAATACAGCATATATGCCACAGGCTTGCGACTTCGCCCTCCAAGACATTCGTCTCCGGCGAACGCCGCATATGCTGAGAACACACCAGAGCGATCGAATCAGCACACGCGGTTGCGTATGAAGAAGGCAGCAGAGAGCGGAGAACTCGGCGATCTCGTCGTGATCAATCTGTCTGGCAGGGGGGACAAGGATGTGTACTCTGTTGCGAAGCGGGAGGGATTTTGAGCGAGGATGTCTTCCTACTTCGATCCCCGCTCCTTCCCCTCACACGGATGTTCCCCTGTCGTGCAGAACTCTTCGAAATGTTCAAGCCACTGAGGATACCCTGGCGCAGTCTTTACAAAATTTACCAGATTTTTGATCTGTTTCGTCGTTATTGAGTGCAGTTCATGCTCCATTGTACATGCGTCCTTCTCCGCAATCCGTTCGGGAATACTTATGATCCTTAAGAATGCTTTGATTGTATCGTGCCGGTCCTTTATGATTGCTGCAATCTCTCGTCCCGGTTCGGTCAGTGTCACGCCATCATATTTCCGGTAGACTACAAACCCCTTTCCATTGAGTTTTTTCATCATTTCGATAACGCTTGGCGGTCTAACATCCAGAGTGACTGCGATGTCCTTTATTCTGGAATGCCCCTTCTCTTCCGTGATATTGAGGATTGCCTCAAGGTAATCTTCCGCTTTTCGGGATAGCATGGTTAGTATTAGGGTGCCCTATTACCTTTAACATTTTCGTTAACGAAAGTTCATGAAATGAACCGGATCCCCTTCGAGGTCAAGACATACATCGCCATCCCGTGACCGGTGTCCGCGCCGCGGCACTGGCACCGATCACACAGGTTCGAGGTCGAGCAGGAGCAGTGCATGTCTACCTGCTCCGGATACTGCTCGTCCACCATAAATTCGATCATCGCCAGGAGCGTGTGCCGGTTCATGGCAAGCTCCCTGACGATCGAACGAATGGTGGTTCCATTCTCGATTCTTGACAGGACCTCTCCCATTCTGCTCATGATGAAGTTCCGCTCCCCTCTTCCCCTGACGCTCTCTTGCTGATGTAATAGATCACCACAAGCGAGAACGGCAGCAATAGCACGGCTGGCGCATAAGGCGGTGCGTACGCCGCAATAAAGTCCGGAAGCGTGTTGAACCATGGTCCGGTCTCCTCATTCCAGCTTGGTATCGATTCCGTGATCATCGCAAAGATGTCACACCCTGCTACAACCCAGATCAGGATGCTTGCCATCACAACCTTTGCAAACTGGTGGATGTCATCAAAGTTCCTGATGCCTGAAAGGTAGAAGAGTCCTGCAAAAAGCACGATGATCCCGCCCCAGCCGCCTCTGAATAGGTCGCCCGGTATCTCAAGGATCCCTCCGTACGCAAACTCGCTTCCGCTGGCTGTTACAAGCAAGTCTGCAAGTCCGAATGCTGTTGTCACGATGCCGAGTATGGCGAAGTAGATCACTCCACCGGATGATTGTCCAGACATCTATGCCTCCCCCAGGAGTATCCCTATCAGGTGTATCAGTCCGCCATACGTGAATACAACCACTGTAAGAACAGCCAGTGATCCAAGCAGCTCTTTCCATCCTTCCTTGAGCATCATCGCAAACGTTGCAACGCACGGGAAGTAGATCGAGACGAGCACGACAGCTGTGATCATCTGGTACGGAGTCATAGTGATTGCGGAAAGTTGCGCAACCGCAAGGTCTTTTCGGAGGAACGCAGCGATGAGCGGACCTGCGGTCTCTTTTGGCACGCCGAACCAGCCGACAAAGACCGGAGCGAGAACATCACCCAGGAACTGGATGACTCCGAGCTGGTAGAGAACGCCCACGATAGCGCAGCCGAGCAGTACGAAGGGAATCGCAACCACAAAGAAGCCCCTGACCCTGCCACCCACTTTCTTTCCGATATTTGAGAGCAGCGGTCTCCGGTACGGCGGAACATCGATCAGAAACTCAGGAGCTTTTCCTGGAACGATCTTGTTTAAGATGTAACCGAAGATGAAGTACCCGATGATCAGATAGAGCAGAATCCAGCCCATAAGATCCGGCACCACATCCTGCATGATCCCGATCTGTGCACCGCACGGGATGAATATGGCAAGAAGCGTCATCATGATGAACCGCTGTTTCTTCGTCTCAAGGATTCTTGTCGCTGCAACGCCAGGCACATTGCACCCGAGCGAGAGGATCGTTGGCACGATCGCATATCCGTGCAGACCGACCCTGTGCAGCACCGTGTCGAGAAGAACAGCAAGTCGTGGCATGTACCCGATATCCTCCAGAAGCGCAAGCATCAGGTAGAATATGATTATCGCAGGTAGAACGATGCCGATTGCAACGAAGAGCCCTGATGTCAGGACGCCAAACGACTCCAGACAGTTACTGGAAAGCACGAACTCTCCGCTCTCGATTCCGCCTGCATCGACCATGATGGCATATAGCCAGCCACCCTGCCCCGGGAATACTTCCTGGAGCCATGGCAGCCAGTACGCATCAAAGAGTCTGACAAAGAATCCGTCTGTGAAAAATCCTGCAAACGCGCCGAACACGCTCCAGAAACCGTACATAACCGCGATCGCAACCGGGATGCCGGTCATCGGCTTTACCGTGAGTTCCCCGATCGCATCCTTAAGCGTGTGCTGATACGCACCGAACGTCACAGTCTCTTTTGATATCTTGTCGATCAGGTCCCATCGCTCTCCCGCACTAAGTGTCATGCCGCACCTCTTGCGTCTGCCGCGCCTGTGGTATTTGAAGCGTTGGCAGCATTTGCGATGATATCATCCACATTGACAGGTTTCGCATCTATAAGTCTCGATACAAGTTCTTTAATCCCTTCGCCTGCGATTGCAACTGTCGAAACCACAGGAATACCAAGAATCCGCTCCAAGCTGTCGGCATCGATCACGATGTTCTTGTCCTCGGCAACATCCCGCATATTAAGAGCGATCACCAGAGGGTAGCCTTCCTCGATGATCTCCATCGCGAGATAAAGCCCGCGTTCGATCTTGGATGCGTCGATTACCGCTATCACTTTCGCATCCTTACTCTCGTGCAACATCGCAACAGCGACCTCCTCTGCCCTGTCCTTCGGGTCAAGAGAGAACGTCCCCGGTACATCCACGATCTCGACGTACTTGTCCTCGATCTTCATCCATCCTTTCGTGTAATCGACCGTTGTTCCGGGATAGTTCGACTCGGTGACGTTTGCTCCGGTCAGGCGGTTGAAAAAGACGCTTTTTCCGACGTTGGGGTGTCCCATCAGAAGAATCTTCATTTCGTCACCTCCACAGTAATCTTCCCTGCCATGTCCAGTCCCAGTGATGTCTCTGCCTCATCGACAACCACATCAAAAGGACCTTTGATCGGCTGTTTCGTAATCATCCTGAGATTCTTACCGACTCTGATACCCATGCCGGCAACCCGTTTCTGCAGACCTTTCTCGATCTCTGTTACGATACCCTGTTCACCATAATCCATCTCAGATAATTTCTTTTTCATTCTATCACACCATAGTAACTTGTATCTTCTGTGCCATCCCGCGACCGATTGAAACTGTGTTTCTATCGACCTCGATCGTGACCGGACCACTGCTATTGGAGATCACACGTACGATGCGTCCCTCTGATATACCCATCAGGTTTAATTTCTGCCTGATGCCATGACCGCCTCCGATCCCCATAATTCTTGCGGGAATGCCTGGTTTTATTTGTGACAAGTTCGTATCGCTTGAATACATCTCGGTTCACCTTACAAGTTATCCTATAAACGTAATCAGACGGTGTTAGGTGTGCAAATACCCTACCCTA